>JAUYEO010000315.1 GCA_030689795.1 Desulfobacterales bacterium
TGGTCGCCATGATAATTGAAAAAGAGCGCCCGGACGCCCTGCTGCCTACGCTTGGGGGACAGACAGGCCTTAACACCGCTATAGAAGTAGCCGGAATGGGAGTGCTGGAAAAATTCGGCGTGGAGATGATCGGAGCCTCAGTTGAATCGATAAAAAAGGCCGAAGACAGGAACCTCTTCCGCAATGCCATGAATAAAATAGGCCTCAGAATTCCGGAAAGCGGTATTGCCGTTAACATGGATGAGGTAAGAGAGACGGTAAAAAAGATAGGCTTTCCGGTTATTGTCAGACCGAGCTTTACCCTCGGAGGCACAGGCGGAGGGGTCGCGTATAATTTTGAGGATCTGGAAATAATCGCAAAGGCAGGTCTTGATGCAAGTCTTATCGGGCAGATCATGCTCGAAGAATCAGTCCTTGGATGGAAAGAGTATGAGCTTGAAGTGATGAGGGACAAAAACGATAACGTGGTCATTATCTGCTCGATTGAAAACATGGATCCGATGGGAATTCACACCGGCGACAGCATTACGGTGGCTCCCGCCCAGACATTGACTGATACCGAATACCAGAAGATGAGAAACGCCTCCATTGCCATTATGAGAGAAATCGGCGTTGACACCGGCGGGTCTAATGTCCAGTTTGCCGTGAATCCCAAAAACGGAGATATGATAGTAGTTGAAATGAATCCCAGGGTTTCGCGCAGCTCAGCCCTTGCTTCCAAGGCGACCGGATTCCCGATAGCAAAAATTGCGGCAAAGCTTGCCGTGGGCTATACGCTCGATGAAATTCCGAACGACATCACGGGAGAAACCCTCGCCTCGTTTGAACCCGCCCTTGATTACTGCGTTGTCAAGATTCCAAGATTCACATTTGAAAAATTTCCCGAAACAAAAGATTACCTGACAACAGCCATGAAATCGGTCGGCGAAACGATGGCGATCGGAAGAACCTTCAAGGAGGCGTTCCAGAAGGGACTGAGATCTCTTGAAACAGGGCGTTTCGGGCTCGGCGCGGACGGAAAAGATCCGGCCAATCCTGAAGGCGGCGGATTATCGGAAACTGAAATCGCGCAGAAGCTTTCCGTTCCCAATTCACAGAGAATGTTTTATCTGCGCCATGCTCTTATGCATGGAATGTCCCTGCAATCCATACATGAACTGACGTCGATTGACCTGTGGTTCCTTTATCAGATCAGGCAGATAGTTGATCTCGAACAAATCATTGCAAAGGCCGGAAAGGATATTTCAGAAGAGCTTTTATATAAGGCAAAATCCTTCGGGTTTTCGGATATTCAGATTGCGCATCTTACAGGATCAACAGAAGATAATATTAGACATGTCCGGGAGAAGGCAGGCATTAAGCCTGTTTTCAAGCTTGTTGACACCTGCGCCGCCGAATTCAGGGCGTCAACCCCTTATTACTATTCCACTTACGAGGAGGAGAACGAAGCGAGGGTTTCGGATAAAAAAAAGGTCATGATTTTAGGCGGAGGTCCGAACAGGATAGGCCAGGGAATTGAATTTGATTATTGCTGCGTGCAGGCTTCATTCGGCGTACGGGAAGAGGGGCTTGAGAGCATCATGGTCAACAGCAACCCCGAAACGGTCAGCACCGACTATGATACTTCGGATAAACTCTATTTTGAGCCCCTGACTAAAGAAGATGTTTTAAATATCGTGGAGACTGAAAAGCCTTTCGGCGTTATCGTCCAGTTCGGGGGGCAGACTCCTCTTAATCTTGCAACACCTCTCTTGCAGGCGGGAGTCCCGATCCTCGGCACCCAGCCTGAGAGCATAGACAAGGCGGAAGACAGGGAGCTTTTCCAGGCCATGTTGAAGAAGCTCAACCTTGTTCAGCCTGAAAACGGAACCGCGGTAAATATTGAAGAGTCTGCGGCAATAGCCGGATCCATAGGATATCCCGTAATTGTAAGACCGTCATATGTTCTCGGCGGAAGGGCAATGAAAATAGTTTATAACAGGAAGGATCTTGAAAACTTCACAAGGCTGGCGATTGAAGCGTCACCGGGGCACCCCGTGCTGATCGACAAGTTCCTTGAAGAGGCGATTGAGGTTGATGTTGATGCCATATCGGACGGGAAAACAACCATCATATGCGGAATAATGGAGCATATAGAGGCGGCAGGAGTCCATTCGGGCGATTCGGCATGCGTTCTTCCCCCGTACAGTATAAACCCTGCAATAATTGATGAAATTAGAGTTGCCACAAAGGCCATGGCATCGGAGTTGAAAGTTGTAGGTCTCATGAACGTGCAGTATGCCATCAAGGGAGACCGTCTCTACGTACTTGAAGTAAATCCCAGGGCATCGAGAACAATCCCGTTTGTCAGCAAGGCGACCGGAATCCCGTTCGCAAAGCTTGCAACGAAGGTGATGTTGGGGCGCACTCTTGCCGAGGTCGGTCTTTTAACCGAAAAAGTTCCAACCCATGTTTCAATTAAGGAAGTCGTGCTCCCGTTCAACAGGTTTCCGGATGTTGACACGCTCCTTGGCCCTGAAATGAAGTCAACTGGGGAAGTTATGGGGATAGATTCAACGTTCGGACTTGCCCTCGCAAAGGCTCAGCTTGGAGCAGGGCAGAAGATGCCGACATCCGGAAATGTTTTTATAAGCGTTATGGATTTGGATAAGAAATCCGTAATCCCTGTTGCGGCAAAATTCCGCGATATGGGATTCAAGATAACGGCGACAAAGGGAACTTCCGTTTTTCTTACGGAGCATGGGATTTCCAATGAAATGATAAACAAGGTTTCGATGGGACGCCCCCATGTGGTTGATGCAATAAAAAACAAGAGCCTTCATCTTATTATAAACACGGGAACAGGAGCCGAGCCGATGAAAGACGGCTATGAAATCCGCCGTGCGGCGATAAAATACAATATTCCCTGTATTACAACGATTCCCGGAGCGATGGCGATTTGCAGGGGGATCGAAGCGCTGAAGGAAAAAAAGCTTTCAGTTAAACCGATCCAGGAATATACGCCGTCGTTTAAAAAACAACCATAACAATTAAAGGCCTTGACCGGCATAAGGAGCCGTAACGAAATGGTCAGAAATGTAATGGTTATTCGTAACGGCTCCTAACTGCAATACATCATCCTGCAGGGCTTGTTGTAGTCTCCTTCGTTGTAGTCGTGGTTGTTGTGGTGGTAGTTGTAGTTGTTGTTGACGGCACAGTAGTAGCAGGAACAGTTGTCTCAACCGTTGTAGCCGGAGTTGTTGTCTCGGCTGTTGTAGCAGCAACGGTTGTCGCTACTGTTGTCGCAACAGTTGTCGGCACTGTGGTAGGAACTATCTGAATGATAGCCTTCTGAACCGTTTCAATGTTATTCTTTACTTCCTGGGCAATCTTCTGCGCCTGTGTATTTAAAGTTTCGGCTTTCCCGAGATCTCCAGCATTGACAGCGTTTTTAACATCATTTGCGGCTTTTTCCAGCTCCTTGTTTTTTTTCTCTGCATCAATTAATGCTGCAACAGTTTTCTGAGCAGTCTCTTCGGCTTTTTTCGCATCTTCCGTCTTGCCCTCTGCTTTTGCCTTTGCGGCAGCCTTTTCGACATCTTTCAGGTCTTCCTTGAGTTCCACCACCGCAACATTTGTGACAGCGGATGCCAGAGATGCGTCAACAGCAACAGCGGCAAGCTTTACATCCTGTTTCACAGCCTCATCCGGATTCTTTTTGAGCTCTTCGACTGCGGTTTTTGCAACTTCCAGGATATCCACTTTTGCAGTCGCCTTGTCGAGTTCTTTTCCGGTCGCCTTCGCCTGTTCATTTTTCGCGAATGCTTTTTCAAGGGATTTGTAAACCGCGCTTTTTGTTGCGGCATCAATACCCGGGTTTTCAAAAAATCCTCTCATAACTTTCCCGACAACCGCCGCTTCTCCCGAATACATGTTCAGGTAAGTATTAAGGTTATCAAAACCGAAATCGGCATCCGAGCCACGAAGTCCCATAACCGCTGTGGGAGTCTGAAGATAATTGGCCCTTTTTGAGGAACCACTCTTAAACCACATCTTGCCGACAAAGCAGGTAACTCTTCTGACCGCTTTTTTTGTCTTGAAAATCAGAATTCCTGAGTCTTCTTCTCTTTCCTGGATCAGGGCGCTTGTAAACGGGCTCAGCTTGAGAATGGCGCCGTCATTGAATGTCACCTGTACCGTGCCCTGTTTCGTCTGAACGCGGTCGCCTTCATTCAGTTCTTGACCGACCCTCGATATCCTGGTTGTGTCCGCTCCATCAAGAACAACCGCCTCTCCGGTAAATATCGTCACTTTTGCCAGAGGAACGGCGGCCTGCGCAGTCCCTGAGAAAAGTACGACCATAATAAAGAATGCCAGCAACCCAGTTCTTGCAACCGTTTTCATCGACAGCCTCCTTGTAGGTAAAATGCTTGCAGACAGGAAACGTACTAAATGAGAAAATCATTTACAATTTTATTGGTCTGCAATATAT
>JAUYEO010000319.1 GCA_030689795.1 Desulfobacterales bacterium
GGCATCGACTTTCCCTTTTACTTTTTTGGCGTTCGCGAGCATCAAAGAAACATCTACACCTTTTGGAGGCTCAAGTTCGGCCAGAATTGCAAATTCCCCTTTTTCCAGTTTGCTCTTAAGGTGCATATAATACCTCCGAAACACAGGCAGAATTTTTATTTTACTGAATCACATTTATTGCTTGCGTAGCGATATAGTTTATATTGATCGCTTGGTCAAGTGAAAACATGTTATTGCAAATTCATTTCCACATTAGCTTTTTCTCTCAGCTTCTCAAGAAACTGAGCAACCTCTTTCTGAATCTTCTCCTGCTTGAGATTTTTTTCAATTCTGTCTTTCAGATAAGCTTCAAAGAAGGCTTTCAGTTCATCTTCGGAAACGGTAATTTTCTGAACAAATTCCTTGTCTATATACTGCTGTATTACCATTACCTGTTTGATCTGACTTTTAAGGGATGCTTCGGTTAATTTTACTTTTGCCAGCTCTTTATTGAACTCTTCAGCATTCGGAAACTGTTCTTTGAACTTGGCGTACTGTTCGTCAACTGTCGAATCATCAGCTTTAAGCCCCATTTTCTGGCTTTCCTGATACAGCAATTCTCCGTCAATCAGTTTATCGAGAACCTTTTTCTTTACTTCAGCCAGGCGGACATCATCTATTTTCTCTCCCCGGTTTGCAGACTGCTCCTGAATTCCGAAAAGCTCCCTGTCAAAATCTTCCTGTGAAATAGCTACTCCGTTGACTACGGCAACATTACCCTTTGGGGCTTCCTTTTTTTCAACCGGTTCAGCTTTTACCGCTTTTTCCGCTTTCACGGCTTTTCCGGCTTTTACCGCTTTTTCCGCTTTCACGGCTTTTTCGGCTTTAACCGCCTTATCGTCCTGTACGGCTTTATCCTCTTTTCCTGCAAAAACCGGCGAAGTAAATATTAAGAGGCATAACCCCAAAACCAAAAACCGGAACAGATTTCCATTTGACAAACGCATCTATGTTCTCCTTATGTTTCAATAAATTTAATAAGGGCTTATCTTTAATATGCCCTTTATGTCCAAATACATTCACTTGTATGAGCCCATATCATCTATAGATATTATTCTGCAAACAGTATTTCACTTTAACTGAATGAAAAATGATGGGCTCATGAAAAGCAAAGTTCCGACCATTATGCAAGGCGCACGAATCTTGAGGAATGAAGCGTACAAGTCAGTACGCTGCAATGACGAAAGATGAAGTGCAACACAGCAGAATGACTTTTTACGAAGCCGTCAAAAAAAGATTCCCTTGGAAAGAGAAGCCAGCCGTGTTAAGAAAGTTTCAAGTTTCGGGGACTGTTCCCAAATAAAGAATCTCTCCGTTGCACCAAGGATAGCAGCAAAGATGCCGGAGAATCCTGCAGAGAAAAATTAAAATGAAAAATGCAAATATTCCACGAAAAGAGCTTGTAGCCGACCGGCAGACCCTTATGAGGACTTTTATAAGGCCGGAGAACATTGCCGCAAGCACCACCCTTGTCAAATACATGGAACAGATTCTTTTCGGTCTCCATGATTTTCTGAATACGCATGTCGGCATTACCGAAGAGGTGAGTTTAAAGGAGCTTTCGGAAAGATACAAGGATACCATTATCTGTGAAAATCCCGAAAAAAAGCTGGCCGATGTCATTACGGATCTGGTTGAAGAGATCGCGCCTCACGCAGTCAATGTTGCATCTCCTTACTTTATCGGCCACATGACTTCGGCAATACCCTTTTTCATGGTTCATCTCAAGACAATTGTGGCCGCTCTGAACCAGAACGTCGTTAAACTCGAAACTTCAAAAGTCCTGTCCGTTATCGAAAAGCAGGTGCTCGCAAAGATACACAGAATTATTTACAAGCAAAACGAAGATTTTTACATCGAACATGTGCAGAATACGCATACCTCCCTCGGATGTTTCACGGAAAACGGAACACTTGCAAATTTGACGGCCCTGTGGGTCGCAAGAAATTCAACGCTCGGACCCAAAGAAGGCTTTGAGGGTATTGATAAGGAAGGAATATATGCAGCATACAAGGCATACGGTATAGAACGAAGCGTAATCCTTGTCTCCGAACTCGGACATTTTTCATTAAAAAAAGCAGGAGGTGTTCTTGGTATAGGCAACCGGAACATAATATCAATAGGGCTGGACAGGGCTTGCAGGATAGACATTAAAAGCCTCAAAGAAAAAATTGATGAAATACAAAAGAGCCCCACCCGAACAAAAATAATCGCAATTGTCGGGATTGCAGGCACAACCGAAACCGGCACAGTAGATCCTTTACGGCAAATCGGAGAAATTTGCGCTGAAAACGGGATACATTTCCATGTTGATGCCGCCTGGGGCGGACCGGTTCTGTTATCCGAAAAATACAAGCGCCTGCTTGCCGGTATTGAACTTGCCGATTCCGTCACAATCGACGGGCATAAGCAGTTTTACATGCCCATGAGTTCCGGCATGGTCTATTTCAAAGATCCGTGCCGGATGGATGCAATTATCTATCATGCGAACTATGTAAACAGGCTTGGCTCGGTTGATCTTGGAATTAAATCACTCTCAGGGTCAAGGGAAGCAAACTCCCTGATTCTTTACAGCGCCCTCAAAATAATGGGAAGCAGGGGTTACGCCCTTCTTATCGAACACGGGATAGAAACTGCAAAAAGCTTTGCGGAAGAAATCAATAACAGATCCGGTTTTGAGCTGGTTACCCCTCCGGAATTGAATATTCTGACCTACAGGATCTGCCCTGCGGAGATTAAGCGGGAATTAAGTACAAGCCCGGATGCACAGAGAAAAATACTGAACGAAAGATTGAACGAAATAAACATAACGGTGCAAAGGCTTCAGAGAGAAGCCGGCAAAAGCTTTGTTTCAAGAACAACGTTAAAAACCTATAAAGGACGTTGTGAAAGTATTGTGGTTCTCCGCTGCGTGATAATGAATCCTTTGACGGATATCAACATCCTCCGTGATATTCTTGACGAGCAGGAGGAACTTTACAGGCAGAATTTCTGATTCGAAATTCGGACATCAGACTTCGAATATCGAATACCGGATACCGAATATCGGATATCGAATATGGTCTCTGGTCTCTGGTTTATGGTATATGGTTTAACCAGAAACCAATTCCTTTTTCTTTCCCCTTGAACCCTCGAATCCTCGAATCCTTTACTTTGTGCCTTTCGCCTTCTCCCGCCTCACGCCTTCCCGCTTTTCCTCCAGCCTTCAGCCTATCTAACTTCAGCCTTATTACCATTCACTATCCAACCATTGACAGTGTGCCCCATTTGTGCTACATTCAGAACGAAAATGGAGGTGCGGTATGACTAAGACAGAAACAGTCAGAGCCCGGATACAACCGGAACTTAAGAACAGGGCAGAGGATGTATTCCGCAGACTCGGGTTAACGGCAACGCAGGCAATTATCATGTTCTATAAACAAGTAGAATTGCGTAATGGACTGCCCTTTGAAGTTGTCATTCCTAATGAAACTACATATCGAACATTCGAGAATACGGATGCGGGATGCGATTTGATTGTTTGCGAAGATGCTGACGATATGTTTAGAAAACTGGGGATTTAGTGTTTACTCCCGTATATACCCGTCAGTTTGAAAAAGACATTAAACGGATGCAGAGGCGCGGAAAAACTTCTGAAAAGATAAAAACAACCATCCGCTCTCTTATTGCGGGCGAAAAGCTTGATCCTATTCATCGAGACCACAAACTCGTCGGGAAATGGCAGGGGCGACGCGAGTGCCACATCGAATCCGACTGGCTTTTAATTTACAAGATAGAAGAAGGGCAAGTAGTATTCGAACGTACCGGGTCACATTCAGATCTTTTCCGCAGGTAAATCCGAATATCGGATATAGTCTCTGGTTTATGGTCTCTGGTCTATGGTTTAACCAGAAACTACAAACCAGAAACCAATTCCTTTTTCTTTCCCCAAACCACCGGAATCGCTGTCTCCATCTACAAAGCATTAAAAAGATTACGATACGTCTATTGAAGACGGTCTCGTAAAAAGTCATATGCGAACGGATTTGAGATTTTTGGGAAATAGATTTTTAAATTACTGAGCGTTAAAAATCACAAGCTGTTTGAGGGCGTTAGCCTGAGTTCTTGTGATTTAGCGAAGTGA
>JAUYEO010000197.1 GCA_030689795.1 Desulfobacterales bacterium
GGTTAAGCGGCTTCTTGAGATGAATTATCCGGCCGGCCTTAAATCCATGCAATCGATAGGATACCGCCACATGGTTGAATACTTGACAGGGCGGACTCCTCTGGATGAGACGGTCCGGACATTAAAGCAGGATACAAGAAGGTTTGCAAAACGGCAGATGACATGGTTTAATGCCGATCCTGAAATTGTATGGGTAAAACCGGACCAGGTAAATGATATTAAAATGCTTGTCGGCAGTTTTCTTAAGGCAACAGGAAACAAGTATTAATGGAGTCATAAAAAGTACTATTTTTACCACGAAGGTCACGAAGAGCACGAAGATTGACGATCTTGTAAAAAGTAAGAGTTTGCACTTTTATGTCATTCCCGCGGAAGTCAGCCGCGGCGGATATTGCAACTATTTTCCGCCATGGCGGATTTTCACGGGAGTGACGACTTTGAGACTTTTTTCGAAATTATCATAGAGTGCATTATGACGGAAAGCAGATCAATCGGGATAATGGCCGACAGCCACGGAATGCCCGAAACCATAACCGGGGCCGTCGGACTGTTTCGAAGAGAAGATTGCCGCCTGATATATCATCTCGGGGATATCTGCGACAGCGGCTATCCGGAAACAGTCGAGTCATGCGTCAGCATACTTAAGGCAAACAATGTTACAGCGATAAAAGGGAATAATGATCATGCAGTATCTATAAACAATTCTGAACTGAATTTTTCTGTTATATCCAAAAATACTACTGATTATTTATCCGCTTTGCCGCTTGTAGCCGAATATGACGAGGCTCTTTTCACTCATTCGCTTCCTTTCGCCGAAAAGCTCGGCCTTTCATGTATGATAAGGGGGATGGGCATGGATGAGGCCGCCCTTTTTTTCAAGGAGCTTCCGGGAAAAATTCTGTTCAGAGGACACGGACACAGCCCTGAAATCATTTCAAAAGAAAGCGGGGGCATAGCTGTCCGGAGCATTCTTCCCGGAGAAAATACGGAGCTTGCCGGCAGGCTTCCATGCATCATCACCTGCGGAAGCCTCGCCGCCGGTTACTGCATGATATGGAAGCCCGGTGACAAATGTGTGAAATGTTATTTGATTTAAAGGCATGAGAAGAAAGAGACAAAGGGTCAAAGGCACAGAGGCACAAAGTGAAAAATGAGAAGTGAAAAGCCTGAAGCCTGTTACACTAACCGGAAACTATAAACCGATTATTTAAAGGAGTCTTTCATGTACAGATATCTGTTCAGCCCGATCAAGATCAACAAGCTTGAAATCAAAAACAGAATTGCCTACCCGGCGCTCGGGCTGCTCTATTCATACGACAGCAAGCTGAATGACCGGTACTACAATTATTTTAAGGAAAGAGCCGAGGGAGGCACGGGCCTTGTAACTGTCGGCCCGGTCGGAATAGATTTTATAGGCTCCGGAATTCTTGCCCTTTCGCTGGCAAACGACGAGGCGATCCCGTCATTTCAAAAGCTCACCTCAATAATTAAAAACGGGGGGGCACGCGCCTGGGTTCAGCTTTTCCATGCTGGAGCATATTCCCATCCGTTTCTGATCGACGGCAAGGATCCCATAGCCCCGTCGCCTCTCTATTCAAAATATTCAAAAACGACTCCCCGTGAAATGTCGAAAGAAGATATAAGAGAGGTTCAGGAAGCTTATGTTAAGGCCGCCGTGAGGGCTGTTGAGGCCGGATTCGACGGAGTCGAAATCCTTGCTTCAGGAGGTTACCTTATCACTCAATTTCTTTCGCCCCTTAAAAACAAAAGAACCGACGAATACGGTGGGAGTTTTGAAAACAGAGTCAGATTTCCAAGGGAGGTCATCGAGCTCGTCCGGAAGCGGGTAGGTCCGGGTTATCCTCTCACAATAAGAATGGCGGGCAATGATTTTGTGGCCGGAAGCAACACGGATACCGAGACTCCTGAATTTGCAAAGGTTTATGAGGAGTCAGGTATAGATGCAATCAATGTCACCGGAGGATGGCACGAAACGAAGGTGCCCCAGCTTCCCATGGAGCTTCCGAGGTCGGGTTATTCATACCTTGCTCTTAATATCAAAAAAGCGGTATCCGTTCCGGTCTTGGCTTCAAACCGTATAGCCGATCCGGAAAGCGCCGAAAAAATAATCAGGGACGGCTATGCGGATATGGTCAATCTCGGGCGGGTTCTTATCGCCGATCCCGAATGGCCGTTGAAGGCTTTTGAAGGGAGGGCTGATGAAATCAGGCCCTGCGTTGCCTGCTCTCAGGGCTGCACCGACGAGGTATTCAGCGGACGGCCTGTTTTCTGCGTCGGAAATCCGCAGGCCGGCTTTGAAGCCGAACGAAAAATAGAAAAAACGAAAAGCCCTAAGAACGTCATGGTTGTCGGCGCAGGGGCGGCAGGGCTTGAAGCTGCCATAACAGCGAAAAAGGCGGGACATAATGTAGAGCTCTATGAAAAAGATGATGATATCGGCGGCCAGCTCTGGCTTGCCGGAGCTCCACCCCATAAACAGGAGATATGGGAATTTATCAGATATTACAGGGCGATGTTAAAGAAGCACGGAATTCCGCTGTTTCTTAACACAAAAGCCGACAAGGAACTTATCGCAAACAAAAAACCGGATCATATTATTGTTGCAGAAGGCGCCGAGCCTGCTGTTCCGCCTGTAGCTGGAACCGATGACCCATGCGTTTTATCGGCATGGAAAGTTTTAAGAGAAAGCCCCCCGCTTGCAAAAAATGTCGCGATCATAGGAGGAGGAGCAGTAGGCCTGGAAACCGCCCTTTTTGTCGCATCAAAAGGAACTATCTCACCTGAAATCCTTCACTTTCTTTTTGCTTACGAAGCCGAAACTCCTGAGCGTCTGCGCGAGCTGATGTTTTCCGGTTCACATTCCGTAACGGTATTCGAAATGCTCAATAAGATCGGAAAGGATGTGGGTAAATCAACCAGGTGGATTGTTTTCGACAACCTTCAAAGATTCGGCATCAGAGTTATTACAGGGGCTAAAGTATCTTCGGTCGGAAACGGCAAAGTCATATTTGAAAAAGACGGCAATAAAGAGGAGATGACCTTTGGAAATGTAATTCTTGCGTCCGGTTCAAGGCCGGTAAAGAAGCTTACCGCTGAAGTCTCGCATCTCGGAATTCCATTTACGACGGTAGGCGACTGTATCGCGCCGGGTCGAATAAACGACGCCATACACGGCGGCTTCCTCGCAGCATTAAAAATAGGATCGCCTCCAAATTAGTTTGTGATCCTATGAGGATTCGAGGGTTCAAGGGGTCAAGGATTCGAGTGAAAAATCCGCCTGAGTCAGAAAGGGTTCGAGGGTTTTGGCTTGACTTCCCAAATGAGAAGAGCAGCTCTATCTATCCCTATCAATATCGCAGAAGGGTATGGGAGAAAAACAAACACTTGAACCCTTGAACCCTTGAACCCTTTTTCTGATGTCTCTCTTAGAAATCAAAGACCTATCCATCAGCTTCGGCGGTATTATGGCTCTGAGCGGGGTGAACCTTTCCGTTACGGAAAAGTCCATCATGGGGATCATCGGTCCCAACGGCTCAGGCAAAACCACCCTTTTTAATTGCCTGACCGGCATCTACCATCCCAATCGGGGAGATGTTCTTTTTCAGGGAAAAAGCGTCAGGGATCTCTCCCCGGATCGCATCGCCGCGCGGGGCATTGCCCGCACCTTCCAGAACCTGCGGCTGTTCATGAATATGAGCACACTGGATAATCTGTTACTGGGGCGCCATCTGCGTTTCAATAAAAACCCTCTGTATCCCCTGTTCCG
>JAUYEO010000199.1 GCA_030689795.1 Desulfobacterales bacterium
AGTATCCGGTTGCAAAATGGCATTCGCTTTTTGATGACCCGACAACTGCCGATGCCATCTGTGACCGACTGATCCCAACTGCCATCAAGCTTGAACTTAAAGGAAAATCCCTTCGGGGTGGAAAGGAAAAAGATAAGGAAAAAGCTTGCTCAAAATGACCGCTTTTTATATTGTGGCTGACAAAATCTCAAAAAGGAAATTGATCATCTTTGAATAACTAAAAATTGGTCACGTTCAATCGGATTTGCCGGTCATTTTGGTGGGATTAGGCACCTTTGCTGTGCGGCAATCATCTTGCCTGTCTGGATCAATTCCTTATCGAGACTGATGGTGATATTTTGTTTCAAGGTATTACCTCCTTTTGCACGTAATTTACGTGTAACACAACGGACAGGGAAAAATCAATGGGAAAATACGTATCTGCTGACTGGCGACGACCGCCATTTCGGCAATTCTCTCACTATCGGTCGTTGTTATGTGAAGATAATGATAGGTAATATCAATTAGTTGTGGATTACGACGTTTACCGACAGAGAAGCCGTCTTTGTTCTGAAAGGGTGGGTGGATACAAAAATCAAGTGCTTTTCAAACGGCGCTGCTGCGCCTCCATGTATCGACGGAGAGTGGCATTGATGCTGCTCTGATAGCCCCGGCCCTTTGTCTTGAAGAAATCCACCACGTCAGGATCAAGCCGGATCGTGATCTGTTTCTTTTTGCCGGGCCATAGCGTCGCTTCCGCAAAGAAGTCATCATCGAGCTCGGGCGCATCGGATAAGTCGATATCCCTGTCCTTCATGGCCTTAATCTTTGCCCAGTCTGTTTTTGATTGCTTTCTCGTATCTTGTGCGCTCATTTTTCGTTGCCTTTCTCATGGAAACAATGCGGATCGTTTCTTGCTCCTTTTCTGTGAAAACAAGAACGACGACGGTCCCGTTGGACATCATGCCGATACCGATCCACCGGTCCTCCCCATAATCTTCACGATCATCGGGTTTCGCTAACAGGGGATTCTCGAACACCTGCCATGTATCGGCGAAATCCAATCCGTGTTTCCTGATGTTTTTGTTATTTTTTTTCTCGTCCCATTCAAATCGCATTGTAGTTACAATGATAACTACATTTTGGATAAAGTCAATAAATTTTCATCCCCAATATCATGTATGAATTAAAGTTCAAAGTGAACCTTGAATTTACCTGGCGGGGGGTATATGAAGCTTGTGTGTAGAGCGTATGTAGGGACAGAAAGCTGTTTTGCGTGTTGAATGTTGCGTTTTGTGTTATAATTGCAGAAACAGAAAATTGAGTTCGTTGTAAGCACAAAGCCGTATGCATATGACTTTTTGCGAAGCCTGTAGAGGTGAATGAAATGGGAAAGCCAAAAGTAATATTAAGAAGATGCGATGAGTACGATACGGATGTTATTGCGGGAATCATCAGGGAGTCCGTTTCCGATTTAAAGATTGAAATCTCAGGAAAAGTATTTATCAAGCCGAATGTTGTTACCGCAAACAGGCAGTATATTCACCATTCCTATACAAATCCGGCAGTCGTAGAGGCAATGGTCCGGGTCCTGAAAGAAAAGGGGCTCTCTGATATTACAGCCGGAGAGTCAGGCGGATACGGTGTTCCTTCAAGGCTTTTTTTCAAGGAATCAGGCTATTTTGATCTTGCCGGAAGAGCCGGATTTAAACTTGTTGATTTGAATGAGCACCCCTTCGTAAAAGAGCCTCTTAAAAAAGGCGTTTATCATAAAGAGATAATGCTCTCCAGGTTCATCAAAGAGGCTGACTTTAAAATATGGATGCCGAAGCTCAAGTATCACATATTTGCCTCGATAACCAACACGCTTAAATTAAATGTCGGGATACTTTATCATAAGGAGAGGATGCTCTATCATGATCACAGGATACACGACAAAATCGTTGACCTGCTCGAAGCAGGATATCCTGATCTTATCGTCTCCGACGCAATCGACATAACATACGGATATGAGTCTGCCCCATATCCTGTGCGGCTCGGGGCACTTATGATATCCGATCATCCGCTTGCGGCTGATGTCGCCGCC
>JAUYEO010000345.1 GCA_030689795.1 Desulfobacterales bacterium
TATCAGGTTCCGGCAATTATTCTTGCCGACCAGTTTTTAAATGACTCGCTGTTTATTGTTGAAAAGCCATTTTTCGTCCCGGATAAGATAGAAAGATTCATTGCATTCGACGCCGACATTAAAAATCCTTCGGAATATAAAAGGTATGCTTTAACTCCTTCCGGAATCTCCCCGAGAGCGCTTCCGTGCGCAGGCAAGGCGATTGTTATGGTCTCGGGCAATGAGCACCAGGAAGACGGACATACGAGCGAATCGATAGAGACCAGAATTAACATGGTGAATAAAAGGAATGCCAAACTCTCCGGAAAGCTTTCCGAAATGAATCCTCCCGATACGTATTTCCCGGAATCCGAAATTCTACTTGCAGGATGGGGATCGACAAGAGGCGCTGTAAGAGAGGCTGTTGATATGTTGAGGAAAGATGGAATTAATGCCGGATGTGTCAATTTCAATGATTTATGGCCTTTCCCGGCTGACCAGGTAAAAAAGGTGCTTCAGGCATGCAAAAAATTTTATGCAGTGGAGCAGAACAGCACCGCCCAGCTTGGCAGGCTGATAAAGGAGCAAACAGCCCTGTCGTATTCAGGCGCAGTTTTAAAATATGACGGAAGGCCCTTTTATCCGTTTGAGATAGCAGATGGAATAAAAAAACAGGTGAGGTAAATATGGCGGCAATAAAAGACTATGATTCGGATGTTGAAATAAAGTGGTGTCCTGGGTGCGGCAATTTCGGGATTCTTGATGCCATGAAAGACGCTTTGTTTAATCTTGATATTTCTCCCGAAAAAATCCTTATCATCTCGGGAATAGGGCAGGCTGCCAAAACTCCTCATTACCTTAAATGCAACCTGTTTCATGCCCTGCACGGCCGTGCATTGCCTCTTGCGACAGGCGCCAAGATTGCGAATCACGGACTTACGATACTGGTTAATTCCGGCGACGGCGACTGCTACGGCGAAGGCGGAAATCATTTCATCCACGCCGTCAGGCGCAACATTGATATTACTCTTCTTGTGCATAACAACAAGGTTTACGGCCTTACAAAAGGCCAGGCATCGCCTACTTCCGATGAAGGTATGGTTACAAAAATGCAAAGCGAAGGGGTTATAAGCGAAACTTTCAATCCGCTTTCCGTTGCGTTGTCTCTTGGCGCCGGGTTTGTTGCCAGAGGTTTTTCAGGGAAAACCGGACATTTGAGCAGGATCATTCAGGAAGGAATAAAGCACAAAGGACTCAGTCTCATCGATATCCTTCAACCATGCGTCTCTTTCAACCATCTCAATACATTCGACTGGTACAGAAAACGGGTTTGGGATCTTTTTGAAGAAGGATATGTCCCTGATGATTTCAATAAAGCCATGGAGCTTGCAGGGATGTGGGGAGATAAAATTCCCATAGGAATTATTTATCAGAAAGAAAAACCGTCTTATACGGATAAGATTCATAAACTGAAAGAAGGCGCTCTCGTATCCGGAAAATATTTGCCGGAAAAAGTTCAAAGGGTAATTGAAAGTCTGTAAAGCTGGATCACCTCCAAAAGAGTTGGTGATCCAGGATTCAAGGGGTCAATCCGCCTGAGGCGGAAAAGATTCCAGTGACCGGAAAAGCGAGTGTATTCTCATAAAAAAATGATATCTTGACACGGAGCGGAAGAGCTGTTAGTTTGCGCGCCAATAAACGCTGTTCTTGGATTATAACGATTAAATTGTAAGCCCCGGAATACATCTGGGGCTTTTTTTATTTTCGGGAACACACAAAGAAAGGATTACAATGAGTTTCAATAAATTTAATTTTCATCCGCATGTTGCGGCAGGCGCCAGGGCAGCAGGTTATGTTGCGCCGACGCCGATACAGGAGCAGGCGATTCCGCCTGTAATGTCGGGGCGTGATGTCATGGGTCTGGCCCAGACCGGTACAGGCAAAACAGCCGTATATGCGTTACCGATTCTGCACAGGCTTATGTCCGGCGGGCGCGGAAAAGTCCGGGCACTTATAATTGCCCCAACCCGTGAACTTGCGGAACAGATAAACGAGGCCATCAATACCCTGGGACGGAAGACAGGCATCCGTAGCATCAGCATATATGGCGGTGTCGGGATTAACCCGCAAATGCAAAAGCTAAAAAAGGGCGTCGAAATTGTGGTTGCCTGCCCTGGAAGACTTCTTGACCACATCGACCGAAGGACAATTAATCTGTCCGGGCTTGAGGTTCTGGTTGTCGACGAAGCGGATCAGATGTTCGATATGGGATTTATGCCGTCAATCCGGCAGATACTAAAACATATTCCGCGCAAACGGCAGACCCTTCTTTTTTCGGCTACGATGCCGGATGAGATAAAGAAACTGGCCCGCGAACTGCTGCATGATCCGGTCACGGTTCAAGTGGGCAAAACCGCTCCGCCGGTTTTAGTAACCCACGCTCTCTATCCGGTGGAACAGCATCTCAAAACGGCTATGCTGCTCGAACTGCTGCACCGAACAGATACGGAGTCGGTGCTCGTATTCGCCCGAACAAAACATCGCGCAAAGCGGCTGGGAGAACAACTGTCGAAAGCCGGTTTCAAAACCGCTTCATTGCAGGGGAATCTCTCCCAGAACAAGCGACAGGCTGCCATGGAAGGCTTCCGCGACGGTACCTACCAGATTCTGGTGGCAACCGATATTGCCGCACGCGGAATCGACGTGAACCGGATATCCCATGTCATAAACTATGACATTTCCGACACACCGGAAGCGTATATTCACCGCATAGGCAGGACCGGCCGGGCCGAGAAAAGCGGTGATGCGTTCACTCTTGTTACAAGAGATGATACGGCGACTGTACGGGCAATCGAAAGGATTCTCGGGAGTCCGCTTAAGCGCAATACAATAGACGGCTTCAACTACAGCCTTCCAGCTCCCCGGAAAGACGCTGAGTTTACGCGCGCGCCGGCGAATGCGATGCGAAACCGAAGGGCCGGCCGTGCCCGTTCCTCCCGACTCTCCAATTCTTAAATTCTGAATAAATGAATTGCCCCGCAGGCATCTGTGTGGCAATTCACTTTCTTGACAAATTAGCATGTTATGCTATTCATGCCTTATAAGCCACTTTTCATGACCATATAAAAAGTCGTATGGATGTCTTCTCTAAAATAAAGAGGGGATGGATCATTTCTAAATTTGCCGGTGATCCTATGAGGATTCAAGGGTAGGGGTTCTATGACCAAAGAAAATAATGAAGCCGAAGAAGTATCGCGGGAAGCGGAAAGACGGTATCGCACACTTTTTGAAGGAGCTAATGACGCGATCTTTATTATGAAAGAGGGCAGGTTTGTTGAGTGTAACCAGAAGACCATGGATGTGTTCGGATGTGAGAGAAGCGATGACATTGTCGGCCATACACCCTGGGAATTCAGCCCGCAGCAGCAACCTGACGGCAGAAACTCGAAAGAAAAGGCACTGGAAGTCATCAATGCCGCATTTAATGGAAAGCCTCAACGATTTTACTGGAAACATTTACGTAAGGATAAAACGCCCTTTGATGCCGAGGTTTCGCTAAGCTGTTTTGAACTGGGAGACCGGCAATTTATACAGGCCATTGTGAGAGATATTACAGAACAAAAGCAGGCTGAAGAGGACCTGCGCATGAGCGAGGGCAGATACCTGCTCCTTGCGGAAAAGATGAACGATATCATTTGGACGGCGGATCTTTCTTTGCGTACAACGTATGTGAGCCCATCGGTGGAAAAAGTACTCGGTTTCACGACGGAAGAGAGGATGTTCCAGAACCCGGCAGACCAGATGACTCCGGAATCATTTGTGCGTGCGACCGAAATCCTCGCAAAGGAGCTCGAACGCGATCTTGAGCCCGGCATCGATCCCGACAGAACCATAAAAATGGATATTGAATATTATCATAAAAACGGATCCACAATATGGTGTGAAAATATCGTCGGGGCGCTCAGGGATGATAAAGGAAGAATAACAGGGATTCACGGTGTATCCCGTGACATCACGGAACGCAAACGTGCGGAAGAAGCGCTGCAGCACGAAAAACAGCGGTTTCATAATCTCATTCATAGTGCGCCCTTCGGCATGCTGATGATAGATAAACACGGAATATTCAATTACGCAAACCCCAAGTTTACTGAAATCTTCGGCTATGACCTGAAAGATGTTCCTGACGGGAAAAAATGGTTTGAGCTGGCATATCCCGATCCGGAATACAGAAAGCAGGTCGTATCGACCTGGATTGAGGAGTTGAAGGCATACGGACTAGGCGAAAAAAGACCCCGGATTTTTGAGGTCACCTGCAAAGACGGTTCCCGGAAGATCATTCATTTCATCCCGGTAAGTCTGAAGACAGGTGAAAATCTGGTTGCCTGTGAGGATATCACTGAAAGAATAACCCTGGAGGAGCAGCTCCGCCAGGCCCAGAAGATGGAGTCGGTGGGACGTCTCGCCGGAGGTGTGGCGCACGATTTCAACAACATGCTTCAGGCGATCATGGGATATGCGGAACTGGCGCTGCTTAAAATCAGGACGGGCTCCCCGGCCGACGCAAACCTGATCCAGATTAAGCAGGCAGCCCAGAGATCCGCTGATCTGGTCAGGCAACTGCTTGCTTTTGCACGCAAGCAGACCATGCGCCCCAAGGTTCTCGATTTGAACGATACGATGCCAAGCATGTTAAAAATTCTGCAGCAACTTATCGGCGAGAATATAAAACTTGTCTGGAAACCGGGCCGGGAAATCCGGCCGGTTAAGATAGACCCTGCACAGATCGACCAGATACTTGCCAATCTTCTGGTCAATGCCCGTGATTCGATAAGCGGGGCGGGAATGGTGACTATTGAAACGGAAAACGTACTGCTCGATGAGGCTTATTGCCGGGTTAACCCGGATTTTGTACCCGGAAAATACTCTTTGATAGCTGTCAGCGATACAGGTTCAGGGATGGACAAAGAGACCGTTGCACACATCTTCGAGCCGTTTTTTACTACCAAAGAAGTGGGAAGCGGGACCGGTCTGGGTCTTTCTACGGTTTATGGCATCGTGAAGCAAAACGGCGGGTTTATCAATGTTTACAGTGAGCCGGGC
>JAUYEO010000200.1 GCA_030689795.1 Desulfobacterales bacterium
TGTTAAGATCGTGAGCGACGCCACCCGCCAGGAGACCCAGGGACTCCATCTTTTCCGCACGATTCAGACGCTCCTCCATGCTTCGCTTTTCCTCCTCCGCCTGCTTGCGCTCGGTGACGTCCCTGCTGATCCCGCGATACCCGATGGAATGACCGTCTTTGTTTTTTATTAGTGAAACTGACGTTTCAACGTGTACCTTCGTTCTGTCCTTTCTGATGACCTCGTAGCTGATGACTTTCGACGGTATATTCTCCCTGTAGACATCCCTGAAGTTTCTCTCTACGAATTCTGCGTTTTCCGGATCCATGTACACCCGGTGATTCATTCCCGCCATCTCTTCCGGAGAATAGCCAAGAGACTTTGAAACCATGGGGTTGCTGAAGGTAACGTTGCCATGCAGATCCGTCTCAAAATAGCTGTCATTTATGCTCTCAAGAATGTTGCGGTATTTCTCCTCGCTCTCGCGCAGCGCTTCCTCAATTCGAATCCGGCGCAGAGCGATGGCACTAAGATCACCAAGGGCCCTTGCGATTCTCGCGTCATCTTTGGTGAAGTCTTCGGGCTTGTTGGCCAAACCTATCACGCCAGTAACCTTGCCGTCGATGGTAAGCGGAGCGAACATGACATTGCGCATTTCGGCGTGTCCTGATGGAATGAAGCGAACCCACTCGCTGTTCATGAAATCGTTTTCGTAGACCACTTCGCCCCTGCAATATGCCTCGGCACGCAAACCACGGATGGGCATTGGCAAACTCGGGTCCACATCACAAGGCAACCCGCCGGCTTCCAAAAACAGGACTTCGTTTTCTTCACCACTTTCGCTCAGCAAAGCGACGTAGCCAGAGACCGCCCCGGTTGCTTCGCGGCAGGTGTCGAAAATTCGTCGGGCCGATTCCGTGAAAGTATGACATTCAATAACCGCACGGGCGGCGGCAAGCAACGCACTTGTTTCTCTTTCCCGTTGCAAAGTGATGGAAAGAGATGTCTTCAGCGCATCCTCCGCTCGCTTGCGCTCGGTTATGTTACTCAGGAAATTCAGGGTGGATGCTTTCCCTTTCCAGTTTATCAAGACGGCATTCAATTCTACCCACCTTATGTTGCCGTCTTTATGTATAATTCGAAAAGAATAGATATGAGGAAACTCCTCGCCCTTCATTCGCCTGACATGCCGGTCGATAACCATATCCCTGTCATCCGTGTGAATAAACTCAGCAAATTGTCTTGCCATGAGTTCTTCACCGGAATAACCGGTCATTATGGCTGCCATCGGATTGAGAAACACCAACTTGCCATCCTGAACCACAAAAATGGCCTCGGCGGCATTCTCAAAGAGATTACGATATTTCTCCTCGCTCTCCCTCAAGTCATCTTCGGCGCGTATGCGTGACTCCAGATCGAGGAGAACAACACAAATCAGGAGTGTACCAAAAGGGTATATGAGGATGACCGGTATTGCTATGTTTGACAAAACTTCGAATCTCATGTTGGATGGCAAGGTCATGGTCAGGGCCAACATGCAAATGTGGACGATGATCCCAAATCCGATCAGGTGCAGTGGAGTAACCACACGAGGTCCGCGGCGCCGGATGTAATGATAGGCAATACCTATGGCTGCAGACGAAGCGATAACAGAAACTCCCATGATTGCCCCCGGTCCGCCAAGCCAGGTTCGATAGATTATGCCCATAAGGGCGGCAATTAAGGCGGTGACCCAGCCACCGAGGAAACCCGCTATACTGATGATAATGGAGCGGCCGTCAAAGATAAGACCGGGTGAAATAGTGAGTGGATTCATCATTCCGACAACGGCAACCGCACCAAAAAGAAAACCGGAGATCGCTTGGCTGGTGCGCGACCCATATTTCCATCTACGAATGATGAAACTATAGAGAATGCTCAACGCAATGATGAGAGTTATATTATTGATTAGTGCCAAAAAAATCATTGCAAAGAAATTCCCCTCCCAATGAGTCGGAAGAATACACGCATGCTGAATACCCAATCTGAAAATTGGTCAAATATCATGAGCAAGTAATTCATATCACAATTATTCTGGAATATCAATGAATCCGGTTTGAAATCCAGTATATTCATTCAGTTTGACGATTTGTAGATAAGAGGAAGTTGTTTCAACCGGTCCGCCTGGCTCTTCAACTGCATCCCGCTTGGCTGAGTAGGAGTCTCCCCCTGGTGTGGGATGAAATCATTTGCCGCACTTCATCTTTACCATCTAAGATTCAGGTATTTATTGACATTTCAATTATCACGTATTACGAAACTCCAATTTAAGCGGCGGGCATTTTTTTGCCTGTGCAGCGGATTTGCCGGATAGCATGCTTCGGGATGAACAGTAAGATATATTGATATTTATAAAAGAGGACCATCATGATTATAGATATTCACAGCCATCTGGGGAACATCCTGTATCCCAACGGAGGAGATCTGATCTGGAAGAAAGGTGTTAAGATGGAAAAGATACATGATCCCCAGGGAGACAATGAAAAACTGCTGATGCGGACATTCGGGCTCGGAAAATATTTCTATAAGCTTCTTGAAAAACAGACAACCAGGGGACAAAGAGCAAGAAACGCCATAGCAACGCTTGAAAATTTACAAAATTCGTTGAATGAGGCGCAAATCGATTATACAGTCTGCCTGCCGATAGCGCCTTATGTCACCTTCGAAGATATTGCAAGGGCCTCGAAAAAAGAGAACAGGATAATACCCTTTACCAGTGTCGATTTCACAAGTGTCCATGACGTCGGGGCAAAGCTTGCAAAAGATGTGTCCGAGGGCGCCATGGGTCTCAAGCTTCATCCAATTATCCAACGCGTGCCTCTGACTGACAACCGCACCATAGAAGCAGTTCAACAGTTCGCTCGGCATGAAAAGCCGGTTCTGATCCATGCCGGCAAAGCACATTATTACCTGGCCGATGAGTCGGAAAAGCATGTTCCTGAATATGGAAATATAGAGTATGCGGAAAAACTTGTTCGCTCTTTTCCGAATGTGAATTTTATCCTCGGGCATGCTGGGTTATTCTGGCAGGACCAGGTTCGGAAAAAACTTGGGGATTGTAAAAATGTCTGGGTAGACACAAGTTTTCAATCCCCCGGAATTATCAGGAAATTGATCAGGACATTTGGTCCGGAAAAGGTCATGTATGCATCTGACTGGCCGTGGGGGTTCCGGATGCCGCATATTAAAACCGTAAAAGTTGCCTGCAGAGGAGACATGTCGCTGGAGCGAATGATTTATTATGAAAACGCAGCCGGACTGCTCGGTATTAAAGCATGACAAATAGGCTGCTCTGCGGCAGGCAACAGGGTTAGCGCCCGCTGTTTCGGTTCAGGCTCATGACTCTGTGACTCTGGGTTTTTAGGAGCCGTTACGGCTCCTTATGCCGTTCTTGCCATTTAAATGGCACGGTTATTTTATTCCAACGGCTTAGCCTTTCGGTTTTACGGGAAAAGGAGAAAATATGGAAATTAAGCCCTCAGAAAAAAAGAAAGACCTTCTATCCCGTTACGCGTATCGTTTCGGGGCCATGCGGGTGCGAACGATGAGTCACCTCGGGCTTGATATTTTTGAAACTGAACGGCAAGGCTGCTGGTCAAAGGACATTGACGGCAGAAAAATCCTCGATGCCCTGGCTCTTCAGGGGGTATTTAATCTTGGACGACGACACCCGGTCATTGTGGAAGCCATGAAAAAAGGCATGGAACACCTTGATTTGGGCAATAATTTTCTGATGTCCGAGGAACAGCTGATCCTTGCCGACAAACTTGCTGAAACAACCCCCGGAAATATCAACTGTGCTTTCTTCAGCTCCACCGGCTCGGAAGCTGTTGATCTGGCAATAAAGGTTGCCAGGGGATATTCCGGAAGGACCGGGATCATCTCTGCCAATGAGTGCTACCATGGAATTACCGGATTCGCGCTCTCTACTAACAGCAACCCTGATTATACCGAACCATTCGGCCCTTTGATGCCCGGTTTCAGCCATGTTCCGTTCGGTGACATTGACGCTCTCAGAAGTGAGATGTCAGAAGACACGGCCGCCGTCATTTTTGAACCGATGATCGCGGAAGCCGGCCTGCTGATCCCGCCTGATGATTTTTTCAGCAAGGTACGCGATTTGTGCGATGAAAACGACACACTTCTTATTATCGACGAAGTCGTAACCGGCCTCGGCAGAACCGGAAAGTTCTGGGCCATCGAACATTTTAACGGGGTTGTTCCGGATATCATGATCTCGGCCAAGGGTCTTACCGCGGGTATGTATCCCATGGCTGCCACCATGTTTACTGAAGAGGTTGCCGATTTCTTTTTGACCTATCCCTACTGTCATTATTCCAGCACCGGTGGCTCCGACCTCGGCTGTGTGGTCGCGTCCGCCATGATTGACATTGTTAACCGGCCCGAATTCCTTCAAAGCATTAATGAAAAAGGCAAAAGACTGGCGGACGGGTATAAGCAGTTATTGAAAGACCACCCCTCCATTCTTGAAAGCTACGGCCAGATCGGCATGCACACTGTACTGCGACTGGCCGATCCTGCGGGCGGTTTCCGCATGAACCGGTATCTGGCCGAAGAAGGCGTCTTTGCCCTTCTTGCCACAAACAATACTGCTGCTATAAGAATTCAACCGCCGTTTATTATTTCTGAAAAAGAGATTGATCAGATAATAGACGCCCTCGATGCCGCACTGAAAAAAATGAAACTAAAAGAATAATGGAGACGCGTATGTCCGGTATAAACGAAAGCCTGAAAGCAGCGAATGATTTCAAAGACAAGATGAACGAAAACATGAAGGTTCGCAAACTCCTTAAAAGGTGGAATCCGCTGATTCATTTTGATACAAGGGATTCAGATGTCAGGCTCACTTTCAAGATGAGCGAAGGAATGGCCGTGTCGGTTGAAGAAGGCCATATCGGTGATGCCGAACTTGCAGTGACGTTTCCCACCGTTAAAGACCTTATAGATATGTTCTCAGGGAAGCTCGATCCTACCTCCATGTACCTGAGCGGCGATATCCTGGTTAAGGGGCATCAGGCGGATGTGATCAAACTTGATGCAATCACGATGATAATCTGGCCGGAGAGCTGAGCAATGGCGGATCTCAAACGCGTTTTAACTGCCCGCTCAGTGGCGGCTGCCGGAGCGGGTTTTGCTTTTGCCACCATGTCTATCGTAGCCGACGTCCAGGTGGCTGATCTGGTGCCCGGAAACACAGGTTGGATTGCGGTGATTACCGCTGCCCTTTTCTGTCTCCTGGCATCATGGTGCTTTGCAGAGCTGTCCGGTATGTTTCCAACATCTGCGGGAGTCAGGGTATATATCCAGCAGGCCTTTAATGAAAAAATGGCTATTCCCCTTTCAGCAGCTTATATTTTCACGGTTGTGGCTGCTTCAGGCGCTGAAGCGTATGTTTTTGGAAGCGTTTTTGAAGCGCTTATTCCTCAAGGACCTTCGATCTGGTTTTATGTAATCATGGGGTTTGCAATCGCAGGAGCCCTCAATTATTTCGGCATTGATATCGCGTCTGGCACCCAAAATTTTATGGCAATAATAATGTTCCTCTTTCTGGTCTGTGTCAGCCTTGTTTCCTTGTATAAATTCGGTATTCGTTTTGACAACTGGTACAATCCGATAGGAGACGGCGCCGGCGCCGAGGGATTTATCACTGCAGTTGCCCTATCGGTTTTTCTCTTCGCGGGTTTCGAGTGGGTTACAGCTCTTTCCGAGGAAACAAAGGAACAGAGCGTCATCTCAAAAGGCATGATCGGGTCCATTCTTATACTCTGCGTTGTATACGCGCTCCTTAATGCCGCGCTTGTAAGCGCAGTTCCCAAGGATGTATTGATGGGCAGGGAAGTGTGGACGGACGGGTTGAATTATGGTGCGCGGCCGCACGTTGTCTTTGTTAAAATTGTTTTTGGCGCATATGAGTTACCGGGACTCATCGGTGTCGGGCTTTTGAGTTTTCTTGCTTCCATGACCTCATTTAATGCAGGCATACTGACCACCTCACGGTTTTTGTACGCCATGAGTCGCGACAAGACCATGCCAAGATACCTGAGCAGAATTCACATGGAATATTTTACACCATATGCCGCTATACTCACTTTATGCGCGGTGGCCCTGATCAGTTCGATCCTTCTTACTTTACTGGGAGGTTTTGACTCCTTTACCTATGCCGTGGCAGGCGCAGAAATAATGATGTATGTTCTGGCCGCGCTAAGTGTCATCAAACTGCGCAAAAAAATGAAAACGCATGTACGTCCTTTTCGAATGCCATGGTATCCTGTGGCTGCCATTTTTACGGCCGTATTCTTTACCCTTCTTTTTGTAATGGTCTTTGCAGACCCGAAAGCAGAAGTTCGAATCGGGTTTGCCATATTTATGTCAATCATTGCGGTCATGGTGCTGCATACGATTTTTGTCATTCCCTGGCTGAGAAAGAAATGAAAG
Organism: Desulfobacterales bacterium; assembly: GCA_030689795.1. Lineage (GTDB taxonomy): Bacteria > Desulfobacterota > Desulfobacteria > Desulfobacterales > RPRI01 > RPRI01. Next base: position 6,475 of record JAUYEO010000200.1, read on the forward strand.
GGAATAGCGTCTATTTTTAATTCGCCCGCTGTTTCGGTTCAGGCAAAAAGACTGAAATTGATTTTTGAAATACGTCTGCGGGAGTGACGGCTTTATGGCTTTTACGAAGTCATAGCCTGCTTTTTAATGCATGATAGGAGAAAAAGTTAATAATTTTTCTTGACGAGATTCTCGGCAAAAGGATGTGAATAATCCGGTTTTTAAATCCCGGTATATAAAGAGATTTTCCTTTCTTTAAAGCCCTGACTCCTTTTTGCGCGATTACCGCGGGATCGGCAAGGCCGCTTACGGCGTACCACCAGAGTCTCTCAGGAAAATCACCGCCTTTTATAAGCGGCGTATTTGTATATGAAGGGTTGAGAGTACAGACCTTGACGCCTGAGCGCCTGACCTCTTCATTTACTGCTTCGCTCAGGCTTTGGACAAACGCCTTCGAAGCCCCATATACCGCATGGTGAACCGTAGGCTGGAATGCCGAAACGGAAGATACGTTTAATATCCTTCCGTCGCAGCGTGCCGCCATCTCCTTCAAAAACAGGTGCATAAGAAGCATCATAGCCCTGATGTTCACATGAACAAGAGTGAGCTGGCGGGAAATATCCGCCTGGTGAAAATCTCCGTAAACCATCAGACCTGCGTTGTTCACCAGGACGTCGATCACGGGCACATGCGCCTTTACTTCATCATACAGCTTTTTCGGACCATCTTCTCCGGCAAGGTCCACACCAAAGGACCACGTCTTTATTCCATATCTTTTTTCCAATTCTCCGGACAAGCCTGACAGGGCGGGCGCTTCGGAGGGATGCGCAGACAAGATGCAATGCGCACCCTCCTTTGCAAAACAACGTGAAAGTTCTTTCCCTATTCCTGAAGATGCTCCTGTTATAAGCACCTGTTTGTCTTTTAATTCATAACGTGCCATATGAGAAACTCCTTTCACAGCATAAACATCTTATCTCACCTTTTCGAGTATATGAATGCACATCGCCGCCTCTTCAACACCGATGTTCCCGCCTCCGTTTTCTGCAAGGCCTATCTTCGCATTCTCCACCTGGCGCTTCCCGGCTTCCCCCCTTAACTGGAGACCTATCTCGTAAATCTGAGCAAGACCTGACGCCCCGATCGGATGACCGCGGCACTCAAGACCTCCGCTGGTATTTACAGGCTGTTTTCCGCCAAGTTTCGTTGCACCGGATTCGGCATAAGGCCCCCCTTCGCCGGGTGGGCAGAAACCCATGGCTTCGGTCTGATGAAGCTCACCGTAAGCCGTGGCATCGTGAAGCTCCGCAAGACTGATATCTTTCGGACCGACTCCCGCGATTTCATATGCTTTTTTTACAAGCCTTTCACCGATGTCTTCACCGTTTATATCCCTGTCGGTTCCGGATCCGAGAACCGAAGCAAGAATTCTGACTGGCCGGGGGGATGCAAGCCGTTTCAGGAATTTTTCCGAACATATGACCGCAGCTGCAGCCCCGTCCCCGACAGGAGAGCACATGGCCCTTGTGAGCGGATACGCAACCGGTTTGTCGGCAAGAACCTCTTCGACCGTCATCGTGTTCTGATACTGGGCTTTGGGGTTAAGTGACCCATGCCGGTGGTTCTTTGCGCAAATAACGGCAAGCTGCTTCTGAGTGGAACCGAAGCGGCTCATGTGCCATTTGGCGCCCATCGCATATGCATCCATGAAAATGCTTCTTCCTTCTCCGGGCGCAGACTGGCCGTCAGGCGGTTTTACATCAAATGTTTTACTCAGCTCCATCATCATGTTAAGATGCTTTTCAAAATTGGCCACATCCATGCAGGAAGCATAAGCTCCAAGCGATAATGCCTTGTTCGGATTTGTAATCTTCTCCGATCCTACCGCAAGCGCAACATCATACATTCCGGCCCGTATCCCGGTATACGCCATGTGAAGCGCCGTTGAAGCCCCCGCGCAAGCATTTTCAACGTTTGTGACGGGTATGGCGCCGATTCCCATTGAGCGAAGCATCACCTGCCCCCTGATCGAATGCTGGTTTGAAAACATTCCCCAGAAGGTGTTTGAAAAAAAGGCCGCTTCAAGAGCCTCCTTTTTAATCCCGGCATCTTCTAAAGCCAGGTTGACGGCTTCATGGGACATATCCCTTACATCCCTGTCCGGATACTTGTTGAACCGTATCATCCCCAGGCCGATAATATAAATGTTTGCCATCAAACAGTCCTTTCAGTTTTCGCTTTTTTTGCTTTGTGCCTTTGTGCCTTTGTGCCTATGTGCCTTTGACCCTTTCTCTTTTCACAGCGAATGAGCCCCCGTGATCATCAAGCTGTCGTTGGCCCCGTCTTCTATCATTGCCGCGCGGGCATCCCTGAAAAACTTTTCGACAGGATATTCCTTGCTCACGCCAATTCCCCCGAATATCTGAACTGCATCGCTTGCAACCTCAAAAGCCGTGTTCGTACAGAAAACCTTTGAAGCAATCGAATACCTGGTAAGAGGCGGTGTATTGTTCAAATTATACACTATGGCGGAACGCGAAAGCGCCCTTGCAGCCTCAACCTTCATGAACATGTTAAACAGCTTGTGTTTTATCAACTGATGCTCAAAAAGAGGCTTTCCTCCCTGAATGCGGGTTTTTGAATAATTTAATGCCTCTTCATAAGCGGCGCGCGCAACTCCGGTGAATATAGCACCCATTCCGGCGTTGGCGGTCGCAAGAGTCACGTCAAGCATTGCTTCGTAGCTTTCCTGATCTACCAGCATGTAATCTTTCGGAACCCGGACCTTGTCAAAAAATATCTCCCCCTGGTTGAGCGCACGCTGCCCCATTTTATCGAGAGGCCTGCCCTTCCTTACACCCGGGAGGTTGTGAGGAACAATGCAGATGCCGCCGCCCTTCATTCCCATTGATGGATCAATATTAAGATAAACCAGGCTGTGGGTTGAAATGGTTCCGTTTGAAACCCAGGCCGACTTCTGGCCTTCAATTACCCATTCGTCTCCATCAAGGCGGGCGCTCACCTGTCCTCTGATTTTCGGGTCCGAAAACTCAGGGGTTCCGGGAACAAGAGTATCCGTTCCGTGTTCGGGCTCGGTTATCCCCCAGCACCCTATGATCGAAGCATCGGTATTCCTGCCGAAAGGTTTGATTATATCTTCTATCAGACGTTCATTGGGGACCATGGAAGCAAAAAAGGCCGGAAAGCAGGCAACTCCGAGACCTATTGCAAAATCGGCGCTTCCCCAACCCAGTTCCTCAAGGACAATATGCACTTCAAGCGGATCAAGCCCCAGCCCTCCCCAGGTATCCGGAATAAAAACTGTGTGATATCCAAGCTCATATCCTTTTTTCATGGTATCCCAGAAAAGGGGACTCTTTATTACATCTTCCGGGTCATGAAGTTTATCGAGCTCAAGGCTCGCGGGACGGAGAACCTCCTTGCTGAACCGATGCGTCTCTTCCTTCATTGTTTTCTGTTCACGTGTTAAATCCATGTTAAGTTCGGTATAACTCATTTCTGCCTCCTGTCTGTAATACTGAGGGGTTCATATTGGGACAAAGGGGTCAAGGATTCGAGGGTTCAAGGGTTCAAGTGTTTTAAGCATCCTCTCAACCTTTCCGATATCTCCCTGATGTTATTGCAGGCTTTCCTTTCACTGGAATCCCCGAACCCTTGACCCCTTGAATCCTAATATTTATACACATTATCGCCGTCCGGAGAAAATCCGGCTTTCAGCACCCTGTCCAATGCCTTTTCCGATATCGTCTTGGGAATAATTTCAATCACCTGAAGATATGAAGGAATGGAATTAGACGGCAGATCTTTTCTGCATTTTTCAAAAACGCTTTTGACGTCAATCTTACTTCCTTCAAAAGGGGCTATTGCGGCAACGATATCGCTTTCACCGGGCGCGCCTGATGCGGCGGGAATTCCATAAACACAGACTTCGCTTACATCAGGATGCTCGCCTATTACCTTTTCTATGTGATCCGGCTGGATAAAGTCGCCTGCCCTGCGCAGTTCGTTTCCCTTCCTGAAATCGAAATAATACCATCCCTTTTCATCCCTGTGCACCATATCCCCTGTTCTGAGCCATCCTCCCCGCGTCTTTTCGGCAGAGGCTTCGGGTTTGCCAAGATAATCCACCTTTGTTTCACCTTTCGTCAACCGCACGATCAATTCACCGATCTGCCCGTTCGGAACCTGGTTGTCATTTTCATCCACAACCTTGAATTCCATCATGCCGGGAAGCGGTTTTCCAAATGAACCGACAGGCCCCTGCCCTGGCGCTTTGTATGCAAATCCTCCTTCAACTGCTCCGTACCACTCCAGGATTTTAACATTAAACCGTTTTTCAAAATCTTCCCATATGGCGGCAGACGTCCCTGCGCTTATGACAACGCGGACAGGGTTATCGGCGTCGTTATCGCGCCGCGGTTCATTATAAATTCCACCCATCATCCCGCCAAGGAGCGAGAAAGAGGTGCAGCCGTATTTCCGGCATATATCCCAGATCCTGCTTTTCGTAAAACCAGGGCTGAATACCGCCTTTATGCCTGCAGCAAGGGCAGGAAATAATGTGACAGCCTGGGCATTCCCATGCGTAAGCGAAAGGCCGGTATAAAGGATATCCTTCTGCGTATATTTCCAGACAAGCCTTGTCACTATCATGAAAAGCCCGAACCTGTTGTTCCGTATCATAACCCCTTTCGGGTCACCGGTAGTTCCGGAAGTATATATGATCTGCATCGGGTGCCGGACATCCATGATTTTCTGTTCAACCGGATCCCAGCTTTTTCCCAGGACTTCATTTAAAACCGGGTATTTTGGCGATACGGAAACTCCCTGCTCATCCCGGTAGGCAACGCAAACAAGTTTTATATTCGGAAGGTCCTTCAATGCCTCTTCAAGATGACAAAGCATCTCACCTGAGACGATAACCGCCTTCGCCTTTGAATTATTGAGAAAATAGCGCAACCGTTCGCCCCGGCTCCTCGGATCTATGGGAACCATGATTGCTCCTATGACAGGTCCCGCAAGCATGGCATACACAAATTCAGGGTGATTGCGCATGAAGACGGCATAGACATCGCCCTTTTCAATGCCGTTTTCCAGGAAAAGCCTCGCAATCCTGTTTGAATTCTCGTAAAGGTCTTTGTACGTAAGGACATCTTCTCCGTGAACCCCTTTTTCAAATACGAAAAGTTCCTTGTCCGGATTATCTTCGGCTTTTATTTCAAGCAGGTGGGATACGATGGCCTGGTTAAGATATGCCTTGGAACTCATAAAATTCTCTCCTTTAACTACTCGACCGCGCCGATAAAGCCCCTGTTGTAAGTCGGAAATTCCTTGTTGAATGTTTCATCCCAGTGTTCTTTTGTCCAGAATTCATGCCTGTCAAAATAGGGATTCTTCTTCGCGGCGCTCACCGAAACACTCACGCACAGATCGACATCTTCAATTATATTCATTGCAAGTGCGCTGAACCCGAGAGTGCTGAAAACTCTGCAGTGAAGGCCGAGCCTGTGCGCCGTCGAAGCGGCGGCATTAACCGCGATGTTAAGATTTATGTTTTTGAACTGGCAGCTCGGCCCTCTCGCGGTCAGCGATTCCACTTCGTCGGCCTTGTTCATTTCGGCGCAGGTTCTGTATCCGCATGCTCCGCAATTGTAGTTGAAATCCGATTTCCGTTTGTCTCCGATAATAAGCAGAGTGCACGGCTCCTTTATGAGCTGCATCACGTGTCTTCCATCTCTTGCGGCAAGAGGCGACATGTCTCCTAAAGAGAAGCAAAACTCGGCTATCTGCTCAAGCTCCTCTTTTCCCACGGCTATCATCTTTATGCTGTTCCTGTTTTCAAAACGAAAACTGTTGTGTGCGGCAACAGCCATAAGCTCTACAGCCCTGTCGAGCCCGTTTTGAACAAGATCTTCCATTTGTTTAACCGGCATATTTCCTCCTTTCTGAAGCTTCCTGACTAGCTGTATATGGACCTGAACTGCGGCCACAGGCGTTTTATCATTCTGTCGTTCATGCTCCTCTGGTTTATCTCGGCATATCTTTTCGGAATATCCCGGAAAGGGCTCTTTTCCGTAACCGAAACGGCAACGGCCAGCGCAAAACCCGTATCCCTCGGAAGTATCCGCATACGCATTGCAGCGGCTCCGGCCGACCAGTAAACGCCGTAATCGATCCCGAGATTCCTTGCTTGTGAAATCATTCCGTCCACGGCATAGGCGATATTGTTGGCTCTGAAAACGCAAAGCGGTCCCCTGAATGCCACATCCGGTTCATCCGGAAGCTTTTCTTCAGCTTTCAGATACTCGCAGGTCAGTTTTCCGCACATGTTGCAGTTGATATCGGCAGGATCGTTCACACATCTCAATGATGTCGTGATAAGAACCGTATCGGCGTCCCTCAGCATTGCCGCATCGCGGGAATAAAATTCCCAGCTTTTTTTAATGGCCGACATCCTTTCCATCTCCTGGCAAAGGTCTTCAATATCGCACGGATCGTCTATTATATGAATGGTACATTCACCCACACCTCCGACCCGAGGGGAAGTTGTTCCTGAAGCAAGAATAAGGAGCGAGGCGACCCTTACCGCATCGATTCTGTCTTCTTCGTACTGTTTTATGCTTCTTTCCATAATACCCCCTTTAAAAAATGACAGATTCGTAAAAAGTCATATGCGAACGGATTTGAGATTTTTGGGAAACAGATTTTTAAATTGCTGAGCGTTAAAAATCACAAGGCTTTGACCGCCGCAGGCGAAATCTTCTTGTGATTTAGCGAAGTGATTTAAAAATCCCCAAAAAGCTCATTAAGAGAGCATATTTGGACTTTTTACGATACCATTAAAAAATCAGCCCTTTAAAATTCCGTGAGCTTTGGCAATTTCCGGATATGCTTCATATGCCGGTTTCAGCATTGGAAGAAGTTTCAATACCTTCGGCATCGGCCCTCTTGCCTTTATTTTCCTCTTGGCAAGGGCGATGGGAAGAGAAAGCTCTTTGAGCCAGAAGAGGTGGCAGGAGTCCCCGCTCAAATCCATCTCAATCGTCGCTTTCAAATCAGCTTTCCCGCAGATAACCTCCCCCTGGTCTGTAAGCCATATCTGCCCCGCCGGCTCGGTGATGTTGAAACAGATAATGATTTTCGATTCCCTGTACTTTACTCCCATCTCGGGATCGGCCATAAGCTTTTTAAAAAGACTCCCGAGAACCTCGTACATTTTTTCGGTGCTTTCAAAAACCGCCATAATGCCTCCTTTTTGCTTATATATTTATTTGTTATTGGAAGATAAAAGTCCTGTAATGGCCTTTTTAAACGATTCAACGGCCCATTTTGTCGTATGCGACTCATTATCAAGATACCACCGGGTTGCGATTCCCTGGTATACGGAAGAAATTGCCCGGGCAGTCGATTCAGAATCAAGATTCCTGAAAATGCCTTTTTTCAGTCCGACATCAATGGCATCCTTCAGCAGATTCACCCAGTTCTCAAACCAGTCATGGAAAAGGGACCTGTACTCTTTTTCTCTGACCGCGAGCGACATGCAGTCAAACAGGACAGGATATCCGACATTGACGTCCGGATCATTTCGATCATAAAGCCAGTCAAAAGAGAGCAGTTTATCTACAGGATTCTCATATAGCTCCATTGTCTGCTTGCTTCTTTGAAATATGCGCTCAAAAAACTCTTTGAAAACCGCAACAAAAAGTTCGTTCTTGGAGCGATAGTAATGGGCAAGCCCGCCCTTGGAAAGGCCTGCGGCACGGCATATATCATCCATTGTGACATTTGCGTATCCGGAAGCAGATATGGTTTTTAAGGCCGCTTCCAGAATCTGGGCCTTTCTTATAGCTTCCAGTTCCGGGATAGGGGGCATATAATACTCCCTTAAAAATGATGAATATCAAAAAGACATGAAAAACCGATCCGACTGGCCAGATTATGAATCGACCAATCGGTCGGTTGATTTACAGATAATCAACTCTGATTTTTGTGTCAAGCTATTTTTTTATTAAACGGCTTCACTCTTGACTTATCTTTTATATTTCTATAATCATAACTCACTGAATGAATTTACCCGACAGCGTTTTCTCATCGGATAAATATTTTCCTGACAACAATTTCTCTTAAGATGCCATTTTAAAGCCTTTACTGGGAATATTTCCCTTTTACATAAGCTTTTGTTTTTAACAACCGGGAACCACAGACAAAAAACCAATGACTTAAATCAAAGGAGGACAAAATGGCAGAGAGCGTATACAAAATAGTCGAACTTGTCGGAACAAGCACAAAATCATGGGAAGATGCGGCTAAAAATGCGGTTGAGCTTGCGGGAAAATCCCTTCGCGAGTTGAGAGTCGCAGAAATCACAAAACTGGATATGAAAATAGAAAAGGGGAAAGTCACCGCTTACAGGGCAAGGGTCCAGCTTTCATTTAAATATGAAGCAGGCAAATAAGCAGTCTCATCTTTTTTATCCGGCAACTCATTAAAACTTTGTTTTTTCTTAGCCGGAGAGTTGAAAGAGCCATTTACTTTCACAGCATTCCATCTGTTTCTTAATAACCATAATATTAAAAAGGGGTAAGGTAAATTCAATTCACCTTGCCCATTTTTTTACAGACTATACTTAATACGCTTTTTCCGATAATAAATACATTCTACGCAGGCCTTC
>JAUYEO010000356.1 GCA_030689795.1 Desulfobacterales bacterium
GCGGGGAACAGGCATCCTGAATCGATTCGATGTTCAAATCCGGTTCCTCTTTTGACGGATTGAGCAGATCCCACCGGAGATGAAAATCGGTTGCCCCGTGATCAAAGTCGGCTCCTATTACTACTCCCATGCGAGGCCGCTTTTCCCTCGCGGGCAGGCCGGCATCTTTCATTGCTCCTGATGCAACCATAAGAATCAAAAGATGCTGGAGAAGAATATCTGGGATTTCTACCGGCGGAATATGAAAATCACCCGGATCAAAATCTATTTCTCTTATAAAAGCACCCCATAAATCGATTCCGTCAAGAAGCCTTTGCGCAGTTTCATCGCATCCCCTCCACCTGCCTTCAGACCTTCTGTCTATGGAGGTGTTTCCGTTGAATATTGCTTCCCGGAATTCTCTGAGGGATTTAAATTTTCCGAAAAAGGCATCCATTCCGATAATTGCAACAGGAGGATCAGGATCCTGAACAGTAATAGACGCCGGATTTTTTTTTGCTTTGGGCGGAATATGACGTGCGCCTTTTGATTGGACGCCAGGAAGCCATTCTTCGAAAAGGAGATGTCCGTTGATTCCGCCGAATCCGAAAGCGCTGACTGCCGCCCTGCGCGGTATATCTTTTCCCCTTTTTTGCCATTTTTCAGTTTTGGTCTGAACCCTGAAAGGGCTGCCGTGAATAGGGCTTTTTGTGTGAGCCCTGTTAAAATGAAGGGATGGCGGAAGGGTGTTATGCTTCATGGCAAGAAGTGTTTTTATCATGCCTGCCGCGCCTGCGCCTGTAAGAAGGTGGCCGATCATCGATTTTACAGAACCGATTGAGCATTGTGCTTCAGACCAGCCTGATTTTCCCCATAATTCCGCCAGGCTGGCAAGTTCGGTAGTATCTCCTGCAGGAGTGCCGGTTCCATGGCATTCGATAAGATCAACATCCCATGGATTCCATCCCGCCGATTCGTACGCCATTTTCATGGCCCGCACCTGACCTTCCGAATCGGGAGAGAGAAGATTTCCGCCGATATCATTTGAAAGTCCGATACCGCTGATAAGACCGTATATTTTATCCTTATCCCTTACGGCGTCCTCGAGCCTTTTTAAAACAAGGATTCCGGCGCCTTCTCCTACAACAAGTCCGTCGGCTTTTTCATCAAAAGGCGAGCAGCGGCCCGAGGGGGAAAGGGCACGAAGCTGGCTGAATCCGACCTGCGTATAAAGGCAGTCAGGCCTTGATACGCCGCCTGCCAGCATAGCGTCGGCCCTGTGTGAGCACAACTCATCACAGGCGAGTTTGACTGCGTATATGGAAGAAGCACAGGCTGCATCCAATGTAAAGCTTCCTCCGCAAAGACCGAGGCCTTTTGCCAGGATTGACGCAGGCAGGCTTGTCACACTGGCGGAGAGGGATTCCTCTTTCGATACAGGCTTTGCGTCAAAAACAAAGCTGTCGCCGTAAAATTTTTCCCTGTATGATTGCCCGATTATTTTTCTTGCCAGTGAAGATGATGCGTCTGTGGGAAGAGCTATGGCGGCGAGCGCGACGCCTACTCTTTTTCTGTCAAGAGATCTGGTGACGCAATCTGAAAACGCCTCCCTTCCGGCTTGAAGGACAAACTGATAAAGAGGGTCTATATCACGCAGGATATTTTTGTCTATGTCGAGGCCGGACGGATCGAATTTAAAATCATTTATCAGGCACGCCTTCCTGGAATAGGTTTTATCAGGAGTCGGCTTTTCGCTGAACATGAAATCCGGCGGGGCTGACCACCTTTCTCTTGGTATCTCTCCTGTCGAATCGGTTTTGTTTGATATATTATGCCAGAATGCACCAATATCGGATGCGCCGGGAAAGACGCCTGCTATTCCAACAACGGCTATGGGAGTTTTTTTCTTCATTAATCACTGAAATAATAGAGTATATGGATTAAAAGCCTGATTTTGAGCCAAAATCAAATCTTATACCGGTTTCAGTTAAAATCAGGGCAAAAATTTATATCCGACAAAGGCTTTTTAGGCAAGAGACAATATTTGACACTACCGAATAAATTCTTGAGTGTGTCTGAAAAAAGGAGTATCATCATTACCATTCTCACTGATTTATATTATTCGATCAGAGGTTTTGATGAAAAAAAGCTTCTAAACATGAGAAGCATGAAGTTTATGAAATTGATTTAAGCGGGAGGATTGATAAATGTTGCAATTTATTTTAACTGGTTACATTGAAAATGCTTTGTCTCAGGCGGAATATGACAAGCTTGAAGACGGAACATTTTCCGGCCGTATTCCATCCTGCAAGGGAGTTATCGCTTTCGGCAATACATTACGGGAATGTGAAGATGAATTGCGCTCTACGCTTGAAGATTGGGTCTTGGTTGGCTTGAAGTTAGGGCATCCAATTCCGGTTCTATCAGGGTACGATTTGAATAAGGAACCGATTAATGAGTCGCTGGCAGCCCTGTAAACGTCGTGAATTCATCAAACGATTGCGACAACTTGATTTTGAAGGCCCCTATACGGGAACACGCCATCAATTTATGGCCTATAAGGAGTACCGTTTAACGATCCCATCAAATACCGAATATTCAGTTCCTCAGTTACGTATGATGATAAATGAAGTTGAAGGAATTTTAGGACGAGTCATTGCTCTTGATGAATGGAACGGCCTATCCTGAAATAGAGAACCAGTGGTATTTCCTTTATCGCCGTCCCTCGATGTTTCGGATCGAGTAGCCCGGGCTGCAGTAACACCGGAGCAGCATTATGTCCGGAATTTTATAAGTTCAGAACAGAAAGGCTTAGTTACCGATTCCCAAATATCCTTTGACAAAATCCGGTTAAAATGCAAAAAAATACAATCTGTTGCGCATGATATTGTAATTTTTCCTGCGCGAACAGCTTTGTTCCTTACACGCTCAGCACGAACATCTTGATAGCTTGCACCTGAAAAGAAGATGAGATCTTTTTTTTAACAATTGTCTGATTGAGAAGCTTATGGAGTCTTTGGTACCGATAGAGATAATTGAGAAAAGAATCTTTTTCATCCGTGGTCATAAAGTGATGCTGGATAATGATCTCGCAGAGCTTTATGATGTAGAGACTTTCAATTTGAACAAGGCAGTTAAACGGAATATAGATCGATTCCCATCAGATTTCATGTTCCAGATCACCAGGGATAAAATGGAATCTTTGAAATTCCAATTTGGAATATCAAAGACGGGCGGGCGCGGAGGCCGTAGATACTTGCCATATGCCTTTACCGAGCAGGGGGTTGCCATGCTTTCCGGCATCCTTAATAGCCAACGCGCAGTCCACGTAAACATTGCCATTATGCGAACCTTCGTCAAGCTACGGGAGTTGCTTGTCAATAATAAAGACCTTGCCCATAAATTGGAGGAACTCGAAAGAAAAATTGAACGGCATGATGAAGAAATCAGATCGATATTTCAGGCGATCAGACAACTGATGACATCTCCGGAAAAGCCGAGGAA
>JAUYEO010000359.1 GCA_030689795.1 Desulfobacterales bacterium
TTGTCGACAAAGTGACACAGGCAGAGTCGAAATCATGGCTTCGTGGGCGTATATCCATTGGGGCTGCCCGGATTTCATGGGAGTCCGCCAAAGGCCTCTGGCGGACTGCCGTTGGCGGAGTCTGAATCGCATTCTTGCGGAAGGCCAAAGCCCATTACCCCTGCCAAACCCGAAGGGGAGAGATTCAAATCTCTCGCCGCGGAATTGGTGTACAATATCATCATGTCAGAAGTTATGCAATTGGGAACCACCAAAGAAAGCGACAGGCATGGGTCGATTTGTGGACTTCAAGGAAGGAAGCATCGGCCCAAAATTTTCAAGAATATCTTTATATATATTTGAATTTTCGGAAATTTATGTATAATGGAATCAAGGTGGCTTTTTCAGACACTCCTGAAATTGAAGGATACCAGTTAATACTTAACTTCCTTCCGGTTAGGGGGGTTTTCAAGATGAAGCATAATTCACATTACTTTAAGAACCCGGGGTATTGCGGGCGAATCCTCACCGGAAAATACAGTAAGGCGCTGAAGAAACGCGTGTCGGAATGTATAGCGGCCTTTCTGGCTTTCGAAGAAATCGGGAATCTATCGATACCTTACATATCGGCCTGGCATGAGGATGAAAATATCATCTGGTACGAATTCGCCGCCGGGAGGTTCACAGATTTGATGGGATGCGATACCTCCCGCCTTGCCGAGGTGTTTCGAGACAGCATTCTTGACCGGCGCATTTACAAATATTCGGAAGTCGAACCGGGTATTCAAAAAGAGGTTTTGGACCGTGAAGGGCTGGAAGAAGCAAGAAAGCAGCTTCGTGAAAACAGCAGAGAGCTCGGCAGTGTTGAAGCCGTTTATAAAATTTCCCTTGGTGAAAACATTCACTGCTGGCTGAAAGACCGGGCTAACGTGGAAACTTACACAAAAGATAATATCTGTCTTTCCATCGGATGCCTTACAGTCGTTTCCAAGGAGATGGAGTCTGAAGAGAAATGTGAAAACCTGATCATTGAACTAAAAAATGCCCTGGCCAAAGTCAAAACCTTAAGCGGATTGCTCCCGGTCTGCTCGCATTGCAAGAAAATTCGGGATGATGAAGGCTATTGGAATCAAATTGAGACTTATATCCTGGAGCATTCGGATGCGGAGATAAGCAATAGTATCTGTGAGGAATGTGCCAAGGAGCACTTTCGTACACCCCATCCTGATTTAGGCAAGAGCTGGACTGGAAAAACCGGAAAGCCGCATAAGGGATAAAACTGCTCCCGGCGGAGTTTGTCTCTGCCGGGTCAATGAGAATGTATCCTGCGGCGCATGTTGCGGTTCATATAATGTTTCGGAGGGAGCGGATAATTATGAGTATTGCTGAAACAAAAGAGCTTATGAATACGGCCCTCGGCATTGAGAAGGCCGATCTTGTTGTTTTAAACGGAACACTCCTTAATGTTTATACGGGCGAGTTCATGGATAAATGTTCCGTTTCCGTTAAAGGCGAAAAGATAGCGTATGTCGGGGGACAGCCTGAAGACGGCATAGGAAAAGAAACGGTTATTATAGATGCAACCGGGAAGACTATCATCCCCGGCCTGATCGACGGGCATGCTCATGTTGCATGGCTTTACAACATATCCGAATTTTTAAAATACGTGATACCGGGCGGAACTACCACGATAGTCACCGAATCGATGGAGATATTCCCGGTCTCCGGATACGCCGGTCTTCTTGATTTTCTCGATTCATTGCAGGATCAGCCGGTCAAAATATTTGCAACCGCTCCGGCAATGGTTTCGATAAGCAGTGCCTCCCGTGGAGTTCCCGCAAAAACGATAAGGAAGATTCTTGCAAGAAAGGATGTTCTGGGTTTAGGCGAAACATACTGGCAGTCTCTTTTACAGGATCCGGACTATCTCCTCACATCTTTTCATGAAACACTCGCCGTGAGGAAAAAGCTGGAGGGCCATTCCGCCGGTGCAGGCGAGAAGAAGCTTGCCGCATATGTGGCTGCCGGGATATCGTCGTGTCATGAGCCGATAAATGCAAAAGAAGTTACGGACAGACTGAGGCTCGGTCTTTTCGTAATGATAAGGGAAGGGAGCATAAGGCGGGATCTTGAAACGATTTCAAAAATAAAAGACACGGGCGTCAGCCTGAGAAGACTTGCCCTGGTGACGGACGGGGTTACTCCGAAGGATCTTATCGAAAGAGGCTACATGGAATATGTGGTTCAGAAAGCCATAGACTGCGGCTTTGATCCTGTGACTGCCGTTCAGATGGCGACACTTAATGTCGCCGAACACTTTTCGATAGACAATATCGTGGGTGGAATAGCTCCCGGCAGATATGCCGACATGCTTATTCTTCCAGGCCCCCGGATAATCAGTCCTGATTGTGTCATAAGCAAGGGAAAGATCGTGGCCGAAAAGGGAAAACTGCTTGTATCGCCGAGAAAACATAACTTTTCCAGAGAAAGCAGGAACAGCGTTAATCTTCCGCGGAAACTCAAAGCAGCCGATTTTGAAATAAGGTGTGAAGAGAAGGGTTATGTCGCGGAGGTGAGGGTTATTGACCAGATAACCGATCTTGTAACAAAGGAGGCTATAGCCACGGTTCCTCTTCTTGACGGGAAAATAAATGCCGATACCGGCCTTGATATTATAAAGGTTGCAGCCATGGAGAGAAGAAACAATACAGGCAAAATATTCACCGGCCTCCTGAGAGGCTTTAAAATGAAATCGGGCGCTATTGCTTCGAGCGCAGCGTGGGATACAGCCGATATCATCGTCGCAGGCACGGATGATTCCGACATGGCTTTCGCCGTGAACAGGATTAAGGAGATTCAGGGCGGCTGTGTAGTTTGCGACAAGAGAAAGATTTTGGCGGAACTTCCGCTTCCGATCTTCGGAATAATTTCCGATACACCTGTTGATGTTCTTGCCGGGCGGATGAAAAAGGTAAACAGTGTTGCATCAAGTCTCGGTATCCCGTTTTCCGATCCCATGCTGACGCTTGTCACGCTGACCGGTGCAGCCATTCCATACATCAGGATATGTGAGGAGGGGCTTGTAAATCTGAAAGACGGAAAACCTGCAGGGCTCTTTGTAAAATAGCCTGCGCACATACCCCTGAGCTCTCACCGTGGTTACCTGTGACATATCCGATATAACCGTGTATGTTTATCCGCGGTTCTCCATATAATCTTTTCGTCCTTGATTAAACAGCCCTTTTCCGGTATGTTTTTTAAAGCCTTTGAACACTTTATTTTATCTGAAAGGAACCCGGTCATGCCCCCGACAATAACAAGATATCCGAAAGAAGTTATACTTAAAGACCACAGGGAAGCTATTTTGAGGCCTTTAGAAGCCGTGGACAGGGAGAAGCTCGCAGAGTTTTACAGAAGCTTAGAGCTCTCATTGCGATGGTTTTTAAAAGAGGATCCGTGCGATGTTAATGTAATAAAAAAATGGATCGAAAACCAGACGGAGGGGAAGGCTTTCTCTCTTATCGCTGTTTATGGTGACCGGATTGTTGCCCATGGAGCACTGTTGCAGAGGCCTTATGGAGGGAGAAGGCATGTCGGGCGTTTAAGAGTTATGGTTGCGCCCGATTTCAGGAACCAGCAGCTTGGGACATGGATCGTATTTGACCTGATCAGGCGCGGAATGGAAATGGGAATAGAGAAGATAAGAGCTGATTTTGTCATTGGACTGGAGGATGCGGCCATCAAAGCATTAAAGAAAATAGATTTTATCGAAGAAGCGGTTCTAAGGGATTATATTCAGGATCAACAGGGAAAATACTACGACTACCAGATCATGATTAAGCAGCTTCACAAAGAGTTGAGCGATTTCTGACAATATCTGATGAAACATACGGATCAAAAAATTCATAAATGGCTTTCCGGAGAAAGCAGCGTAACGATAAGGTCATTCTGCAGCCCTGACGAAATAGAACCCATGTCTCTGAAGGAGACATTCGTGGAATCAGGCAGGTACAATCCGATATTAACAAAAAAGGAAAGCCTTATTGATGCGGCTGTTCAGCCCGATGTGAATGTAACCCTGGCATATACTGAGGATAAAAAAATTATCGGGATAAGCATCCTCCGGTATCCATATCCTGATGAAAGATGGTCGAAAATCGAGGGCCGGGTAATGATGGAAGTCTCAGTGCTGGAGGTTGCCGGCAAGTGGAGATTAAAAGGATTATCCAAGAAACTTATAGGGTTTCTTCTTGATCACCCTTTAAAAGAAGACCGCATTATATACATGGTCGGTTATTCATGGACATGGGATGTCAGCGGAACAGACAAATCAGTTATCGAATACCGCAACATTCTGATAAATCTTTTTTCATATTACGGGTTCGGGATATATCCGACCAATGAGCCTAATGTGATGATGCGTCCCGAGAATCTTTTCATGGCAAGAATCGGCGCAAATATCTCTGAAAGTATACGGAAAAAGTTCAAACTTGTC
>JAUYEO010000366.1 GCA_030689795.1 Desulfobacterales bacterium
AAATCGAGCATGCGTGTGACGCGCGAAAAGTGGTTGTTCGGAAGGGCGTCCGCCGCTGTCTGCGCGGTACGTTCCATGGGCATCGCTACATTCTGGGCAACCATTCTTTTATGCCTCGCAACCACACCGGGATCATTCACATAGTCTGAAGGATGAAACTCTATAGCCGGGTTGTCGTGCATGAAATCATAAAGATTTCTTGTTCCGATGGCGCTGCTTGCTACAATCTTTCCTTCGTTATACCCCTTTTTCCTGTTTGTAATGACGCCCTTTGAGAAAAGATGCATGATGCTGTCGGTAAGGTACTGGGTGTGTATTCCAAGGTCGTTTTTTCCGGAAAGGGCCATAAGCGTCGCTTTCGGAGTAACGCCGAGACTCAACTGGATTGTCGAGCCGTCGCTTATGAGCCTTGAGATATGCCCGGCTATCATGTTTGCCGCTTAAATATCCGGCAGATCTCCCGCAGTAAGGATCTCCTCCTCATGTTCCACAAAAACATCAACGTCATTGACATGAATGAAGCTTCTCCCCAGCACCCTGGGCATTCTGGGGTTAACCTGCGCTATAACAAGATCGGCTGATGAAGCAGCCGCCAGAGTTATGTCAACTGAAACACCAAGGCTCATCCAACCGAAATCATCCGGCGGAGAAACCTGGATGAGAGCCACATGAATAGGAAGAAGCCTGCTTTTGAATAAGCGCGGAATGGCGGAAAGGTTTATAGGTGTAATAAAGCGTATATTCCTGGCGAGTCCCCTTGCCTTGGCCGATCCCAGGTAAAACGACCTGATGTTCAGGCTATGGGTTTTTGTTTTGTTGGCTATCAGGGTCAGCGGGGCGGTTTCGAGGGTAAGCAGACGCACAATCTCGATGTCGGTAAAATTTCCCGAACTTTCCGACAGAATCCTGACAAGATGCTGGGGCTCTCCGCAGGATGAGCCTATAAATACCCTCTTGCCCGGTTTGATAAGGCTTATCGCTTCAGCGGCGCTTCGTTTATTCTCAACATATTTATCAGCCCAGTATTTTGCTGTAGCCATTTTTCTCCTTCGCTGTATATAAGGATAAAAAATTTTTATCTTTTGAATATATCAGGAAATAATGAATCACACAGATGCGAAAAACACAATGGCACCATATATCAGGATATTATTTCAAGTCAACAGGTTCCCATAATAAAAATGGTTCTCAATATTTCCTTGACGGTAGTTGGCTTATAACTTATATAACACGTATATTAGCTGAGTAATTATTAAAATTCATAATACTTTCAGGAGTATATTGGTAACTTATAACAAAAGGAGATAACATTATGAAACTATTTTTAAAATCTTTAGTTCTGATCTTTGGACTTATCATTGTTGCAACCTTCTCTTTTGCGGCGGAAATTAAAATCGGCGTTGCCGAAGCCCTGACCGGACCAATCGCAAAGTATGGCGTTCCCATTAGAAACGGTTTTACTCTTGCTGCTGAAGAGATTAATGCAGCAGGGGGAATAAACGGGAATAAAATTAATCTTATAATTGAAGACGAACAGGGAAAAAAAGAAGAGGCCATCAATGTCTTTAAAAAGTTTATTTTCCAGGACAAAGTTCTGGCGATATTCGGTCCCACTCTTTCTAACTCTGCTTTTGCCGCTGATCCTGTTGCAAACGCAAGCAAGACAGTCGTCTTCGGAACATCAAACACAGCAGAAGGTATCACCGCCATAGGGACCTATGTATTCAGAAACTCAATCGCTGAAGCCGACATACTTCCGGCAGTCGTAAAAACTTCAAAGAATAAGTTGGGTTTGAAAAAAGTCGCGATAATGTACGGAAACGATGACTCATTTACCAAGTCAGGCTACGACGTGTTTAAAAAGGCTGTTGATGCCGAAGGTCTCCAGATAGTGGCAACAGAAACATTTGCAAAAGGGGACATAGATTATTCCGCCCAGCTTACAAAAATTAAAAGCCTGAAACCTGATGCAATAGTCTGCTCCGCGCTTGTCGAGGAAGCAGCCAATATAGTGCTTCAGGCAAGGAAACTCGGAATACCCGAAAGCGTCAATTTTATAGGAGGAAATGGTTTCAATTCCCCTAAGCTGGCTGAAATTGCCGGAAAGGCGGCCGAAGGCGTGATAAGCGGAAGCCCCTGGTTTCTGGCTGATCCGAATGCCAAAAATCAGGCTTTCGTGAAGGCATATAAGGCGAAATTCAGTTCGGATCCTGATCAGTTTGCGGCTCAGGCATACGATGCCCTTTACATAATGTCCGAAGCGTTAAAAAAAATCAAACTGACAGGCAGTATCGACAGTGACAGGGATGTCTTAAGGGATGAACTGGCAAAGGTTAAGAATTATAATGGTGTCGGCGGGAAGTTTTCCTTCGATGCGAACAGAGACGCCGAGCAAAAAGGCAGGGTGCTGATTATAAAGAACGGTAAGTTCACAGTATATTCGGAATAACTTCCGTGCCCGGTGACAGGTAGTTAGATCTCTTTTCATATAAGACTGAAGGGAAATAGACTGAAGGCTGAAGGGGAATTGACTGATTTTATCCTTTGGCCTTCGGTCTTCAGTCTATCAGCCTGTGCAGTTCTAATGCGGCTCAAAAGCTGTTTTATAAATTATAAAGAGGTAAGAATTGTTTTTACAGCAAATAGCAAACGCTCTTGCGCTTTCTGCGGTTTACTCACTTTTTGCCATAGGGTTTACCCTTATCTTCGGTGTTCTTGAAGTCATAACGCTTGCTCACGGCGCCGTATTCATGATGGGCGCCTTTGCCGGACTGATTGCCGTGACAAAATTTAATGCCGGTCTGGCTTCAACCCTCCTGGTCAGTATGATCGTTTCAGGGCTTGCGGGCTATTTAATTGACCTGATTGCCGTCGGGCCTTTAAGAAAAAGGAAATTCCACCACCTTGCGCCGATGATTGCAACTATCGGCTGTGCAACTATCATTACCAGCACATACCAGGGAATTTTCGGCGCTGAAGCGTACAGGTTCCCCTTTGATTTCGTTCCGTCAACATCATATGACATCGTCGGAATTCAGCTTACATTGCTCCAGCTTATAATCATAGGCATATCCCTCTTTCTGATGGTCGTCCTTATTTTCTTTCTTAATAAAACAAGATGGGGCAAGGCTGTCCGTGCAGTTGCTGAAAACCCCAGAACAGCCGCACTGCTCGGGATCCCGGTTGAACAGGTATTCCGGCTGACAATGTCGATCTCGTCGGCATTTGGAGGGGCTGCCGGCGTCCTCACAGGCCTGAATTTCAATACGATTCACACATTCATGGGTGGGCCTATTCTTCACAGAGGAATTGCCGTCATTATTCTCGGAGGGATGGGTGACATCAGGGGGGCTATGGCCGGAGGATTAATCCTCGGTTTTTCGGAAATCTTAAGCGTTGCTTACATATCCTCGGATTTCAGAGACGCGATTTCTTTCGGCCTTTTATTCCTGATTCTTCTTGTAAGGCCTTCCGGTATCTTTGGAAAAGTAATCGAGAGGAAAGGGTAATAATGCCCGAGTTAATAACATCCTTCTGGCAGACATATAATACCCTTTTTTATACTGTTTTTGTTCACGGGATGCTTGCCCTTTCAATTTACATCACTCTTTCCTGCGGGCAGCTATCACTCGGAAATGCGGCGTTTATGGGCATCGGAGCTTACACGGCCGCTCTTTTAACCATGAAGGCCGGCGCTCCGTTCGGAATCAGCCTGATAGCAGGCGGTTTTTTACCGGCGGTTGTCGCCCTCATTATAGGGATACCGACACTCCGCCTTTCAGGTGTTTACCTTGCGATGGCAACCCTCGGATTTGGCGAGGTCGTAAGGGTGGTGATTTTAAACATGGAGATTACCGGCGGATCTCTCGGGTTAAACGGTGTGCCTTTAAAGACGGAACTCTGGCATCTGATTCTCGTTATGGGGATTCTGATTTATTTTTTCATAAAGCTTAGAAACTCGAGGTTCGGAAGAATACTTGAAGCAATAAATGAAGACGAAGTGGCTGCCTCTGTAATGGGAATAAGAGCAACTTATTACAAAGTATGGGCATTTGCAATCGGGGCTTTTATTGCCGGTGTTGCAGGGGGGCTCAATGCACACTTTACCTTTTTCATATCACCGAGAGAGTATGGTTTTGAACCTGCTGTCGATATACTTACATTCGCCGTACTGGGCGGGACAAGAACATTATGGGGCCCGCTTGCCGGAAGCACTATCCTGACAATACTCCCCGAACTCTTCAGATTTTTAGGACCGTACAGACTTGCATTAAACGGCATTATCCTTGTTCTTGTTGTTTTATATCTCCCCAACGGAATTGTTAACAGGGACACATTTACAAACCTGAAAAGATTTTTTAAAAAAGAGGAAAATGCTTAAGGGAGAGCACATCACAAAAGATTTTGGCGGATTAAGAGTTCTCGGGGATGTATCCTTTGAAGTAAAAGAGGGTTTGATCTTCGGATTAATCGGGCCTAACGGGGCGGGAAAGACCACTGTTTTCAACATAATAAGCGGCCTTTTAAAACCAACCTCAGGCAGAGTGACATTTGACGGCAGAGATATCACAAACCGTCCGCCCTACGAAATAACAGGATATGGCATAAGCAGAACATTCCAGAATATAAGAGTTTTCAGGGAGATGACTCTTCTCGAAAATGTGCTCGTAGGTATGCACAGACTTTTTTCCTACTCCGCTTTCTCCATGTTCTTTGACCTTCCAAAAAAAAGAAGCGAAGAAAAGGATCTGAGGGAGAAAGCCTTTGAAATTCTTTCAATTGTCCGTTTGACCGAAAAAGCCGATTTGAAGGCTGAAAGCCTTTCGTACGGGGAACAGAGAAAACTTGAGCTTGCAAGGGCGCTCGCAACCGAACCGAAACTTCTCCTTATAGATGAACCTGCGGCAGGAATGAATCCTGCGGAAACAGAAGAGTTGATGGAGGAAATTGTTCATATAAACGGCAAAGGGTACACAATCTGCCTGATTGAGCATGACATGAAAGTGGTGATGGGTATATGCAGCCATATCGCAGTCCTTAATTTCGGCGAACTTATAGCAGAAGGCTCCCCTGATGATATAAAAGCAAACCCGGAAGTGATAGAAGCATACCTTGGAAAGGAAGAGCTGAGTGCTTGAACTAAGAGATATCTACACGAACTACGATCACATCCGGGCATTGAAAGGGATATCCCTCACCGTCCGGGAAGGAGAAATTGTCGCGTTAATAGGCGCAAACGGCGCCGGAAAAAGCACAACTTTAAACACAATATCGGGAATCGTAAAGGCTGCAAAAGGGGCCGTCTTATATAATGATAAAAATATCACAAAAAGTTCCACCCACTCAATTGTCAAAGGTGGAATTGTTCAGGTGCCTGAAGGGCGGGCGATACTTACAACTTTAAAAGTCATTGAAAATCTTGAACTCGGGGCATTCATAAGGAAGGATTCCCATCAGATTAAAAATGATATTGAATCGGTATTTTCCCGTTTTCCCATACTTGAAAAGAGAGCAAACCAGCTCGCCGGAACCCTTTCCGGAGGGGAACAGCAGATGCTTGCAATCGGAAGGGCTCTGATGGCAAAACCAAAGATACTCCTTCTCGATGAGCCTTCCATGGGGCTTGCTCCTCTTGTAGTCAAGGGGATATTCGGCATTATCCGGGAGATTAACAGGGAAGGAACAAGCATCCTCATCGTTGAACAGAATGCAAGAATGGCGCTTCAGATAAGCAACAGGGGATATGTGCTGGAAACAGGCCGCATTGTCCTTGAAGACAGTTCCGCAAGCCTCCTGACCAACAAAAAAGTAATCGAAGCCTACCTGGGAGGGTGAGAAAAAAGCTTCAGACCCTTGCCATCTTTTGAGTGGGTTGAAGGCGAGGCGCTTCGAATCGATCTTGAACAATACCACTGAGGATTAGAGATATGGAAGAATATTTTGTTAAACGTCCTTTAAAAAGACCCCCGGTTCATCCGGGCGAAATACTGCGGGAAGATGTGCTTAAGCCTCTTGGCTTGTCGGTCAGCGAAGCAGCCAAGCGCCTCGGGGTTTCTCGCCAGCAGTTGCACCGGATTCTGGCCTGTACTCATCCGATTACTACAGAGATGGCTCTTAGAATCGGTAAGTTTGCAGGCAATGGACCAGGGCTATGGTTGCGTATGCAGCAGGCATATGATTTATGGTATACCGAAACAGAAGTTTGCGGATGTGCTTTCAAAAATTGAAACATCCGCCACAACGAGCTGTAATGCCTGACTGCATATTTCCAACCTTCCATAATCTGACGTACTTATGAGCCTTTCGAATAACCGCCCCACTTTTCAAACATGAAAGCCTCTTACCTGAAGCTCCTCTAGTTCGATAGCTTTTCCTCGTCAGTCAATTATTTAGAACCGAAATTGAGTTTTTTATTGAAGATTGTGCCAATATTTCAATTGGTTTTCCGCTATGCTTATATTTTGATGAACGTCCCCTAAGTACCCCCCAGAAGTATGGATCGTTACCCAATATCCCCCCAATAAGTTATCACGACCAGGTCCCATTCGACCCAAACCCATAATACAAGCATTATTCAAGTTTAAAAGTTTAAGACGTCCCATAAATACCCTCCAAGTTGGAAAAAGGCTCTTGTGATCACCGACAATTATAATTCCCGCCGGGGATAGTCGGAAACGCCCCTTACTTCTGAAATTTCTCCACCTCTGTAATTAATAATGTCCTCTTTATTTACAAATTACCTTCTAAAAATCTTCCGCTGCGCTTCGCCTCCAGATACTCTCTCGTGATGATGCACTTGCCCTTCTTTTGTTCTTCGGCTCCACGAATACCTGATTCGGCCTTCCCGCCTGCAGGCGAGTAACAAATCTGACTCACCAATGTTTAATGTTTAGATTCATCCGCAGTTGATTCTCTTTCCTGTAACATTTGGCTGACCAGCTGATATCATTATGCATTAAGGCTATAAACTATAAATATAAAGCACGTTATATATTAAAACAGGTCCCCGATCTTCCCTCCTAATTTCACGAGCCCCATTACCTCCCGTTCAAACTAAAATACGAAGCGATCCATTACAGTGACTACAAAATTCAATAATTTGTTACCACAAGCTCATTCACTTTATGCCGTTTGGCTTTGCACGTAATCCATCTCGTAACTGGTAACGTTCTTATATGCCATGATTTATAGAGATTTTGGATAAGTGGAATATCGGCATTTGATATCATTACTCGGCAATTCATATTGCTTAATTTATTAGCGGTATCTGCAACCTTCACTTGTTCATTTTCCACAAATCTCTCCTTTGTATAATGTGTAAAATATGAAGTGCCATTCAAAGGGGGGTATGGCGGATCAAAATATATAAAATCGCCTTTCTTAACATCTTCTATTATTGCTTCATATGAAGAAGTTTTTAATTTTGCTTTCCTTAATTTTGTGCTTATCTCTTTTAAATGCTCTAGAGAAGGAAAAGCAGGGTTTTCTTTCTTACCATACGGCACATTATATTCACCATTTTTATTCACTCTAAATATGCCATTATATGATGTCTTATTCAGGTATATAAATCGCGCAGCTTGCTTAATACTAGGTCTCAATTTATTATAATTTTCTCTTATCTTGTAATATGTTGATTCTGAATCAGCTTTCTGAAGTATATTGAGATAATAATAAATTCTATCAGGATAATCCCGCACCATTTCAAAACAATGAATTAAATGGCTATTGAGATCAGATAAAACAGCCTGATCTGGTGATAATGAAAAAAACATTGACCCCCCACCGAGGAATGGTTCCCAATAAATACCTTTGTTATAATCTCTGGGGACAAAAGTGATTAAACGATCTATACTGTGTACTTTACCACCTGCCCAACGCAAAAATGTAGTTGATTTCATATTTATAATTAAGTTCTTTTTAACATTCGTCCCGAATACCGAGTACGTTGTTTAAACGACGATAGAATTCATATTTTATGTGTTTTGCCTAATCCCACCAAAATGACCGGCAAATCCGATTGAACGTGACCAATTTTTAGTTATTCAAAGATGATCAATTTCCTTTTTGAGATTTTGTCAGCCACAATATAAAAAGCGGTCATTTTGAGCAAGCTTTTTCCTTGTT
>JAUYEO010000001.1 GCA_030689795.1 Desulfobacterales bacterium
AAATGGCCCTTTTGTGCGATCTCGGCGTCAATCTGCGGGATTTCTTGTGCGGCATACATTGCGTATGCCTCCGCGCAATCCCTTGATTTCCTTGAGCTTGCCCAAAATTGCCTATTTCCGAATTGGAAACACTATAGTGTCTTTAATTTGTTTCCGGATGGACACTAACTATGAGAGCTTTGCATAACATCTGATTAAAGGATTTGGCAGGGGTAATGGGCTTTGGCATTTCGCAAGAAATTTTTAAGGAAACATATCAACGCCCCCTGATTGTCAACAAAGAGACACAGGCAGAGCCGAAATCATGGCTTCGTGGGCGTATATCCACTGGGGCTGCCCGGATTTCATGGGAGCGGATATGCTGCCGTTGGCGGAGTCTGAATCGCATTCTTGCGGAATGCCAAAGCCCATTACCCCTGCCAAACTCGAATGGGAGATATTCAAAGCTCTCACTATAGCCCTTTTTTATGGGGAAAAATATGAATAGAATAATCGGATTAAAGAATGCCGTTCAGAGTTATAAACCCGCCATATGCACGGAAAGGACTTTAATATGGACGGATTACTGCAAAAATAAAATAAACAGGGAAAAACCTCCTTCCATTCAGATAGCTGAAGCCCTGCGTGATGTTCTGTTAAATAAATCAATTAAAATCTATCCGGACGAGCTGATTGTCGGAAACTATTCATCAAAAAGGGTCGGCGGAACGCTCCAACCGGAGCTTGCCGGGCTGGCAATGATGTCTGATCTCTATAAATTCTCCAACAGAAAGACCAACCCCCTTGAAATTTCAAAAAATGATATAAAGAAGCTCCGCAAAACCATCCCCTTCTGGTTGTTCCGGATGCTTGGGATGAGGGCGTATAAATCACCTGTTAAAAAAATTCGTCTTGCGGCTAACCAGTTGACGGCACATTTCTATTTAATAAATGAATCGGGGGGTATTGCCCATATTGCGCCAGATTATGAAAAGCTGATAAAAATAGGGACTGAAGGAATAAAGACAGAGGCAAAAAAATACCAAAAATCTGCCGGAAAGGAGACGGATGAATGGTATTTTTATGAGGCTGTAATGATTGCAGCCGATGCGCTCGCGCAATTTGGAGAAAGATATGCAAAACTGGCAGGCCGGATGGCGGATGAAGAAGATGACCCCGTAAGAAAAAGCGAATTGAAAGAGATCGAAAATGTATGTCTGAATGTGCCGAGATATGGCGCAAAAACTCTGCACGAGGCAATTCAGTCGATATTTTTTGCTCAGATTGCACTCAATACGGAGAGCATGGATAATTCAATATGCCCGGGCAGGATGGATTTTTATTTATATCCGTTTTATGAAAGCGACATCAGGAGAAGTTTAACAACCCGGGAAAGAGCAAAGGAGCTTTTATCCGCGTTTTCAATAAAATTGTGTGAAATTGTTCCGGTTAACTCTGAACATGTCATAAAATTCCATGGCGGTTTTTTCAATGGCCAGGTTGTAACGGTTGGAGGCGTTGATTCAAATGGGAATGACAGTTCAAATGAGCTAAGCTATATATTCCTGGAGATAATGGATGAATTGAGAATGAGACAGCCCAACTATCATGCGAGGATCCACTCTAAATCGCCGAAAAAACATATTGAAAAGGTTAACGCAATACTTGTGTCCGGAGCCAATACCCCTGCACTGTACAATGATGATATTATTATCAAAACGATGGTCAAACACGGTTATAGCGTCAGGGATGCGAGAAATTATACAGCCGTAGGCTGTGTCGAACCGGTTTCGCAGGGGAAAAGCTTTTCATCAACCGATGCGGCGCTCTTTAATGTGCCGATCATCCTTGAACTTGCTTTAAATGAAGGGAGGAGATTCGGGCATTTAATCCGCTCAGGAGCAAAAACTCCGGATGTTTCCCGAATGAAAACCATTGAGGATGTAAAGAATGCATTTGAAGCGCAGCTAGATCATCAAATAAAAAACCTGATTACCGATCTTCAGGCTATAGAAATCGCAAACAGGAAGTACCACCCGACCCCGCTGACAAGCTCGCTGCTTGACGGCTGCCTTGAATCCGGCAGATGTTCCACCGCAGGCGGCGCAGCATATAATTTTTCCGGAATTCAATGCGTTGGTCCTGCGGATACAGGCGATTCGCTTTATGCGATAGAGAAAGCCGTTTTCACTGACAAAAAGTTAACACTTGCCGGCCTGGTAGGACACTTAAAGAATAATCTGAAAGATAATTATTGGCATGCCTATCTAAAGGGGCTTGAAAAATTCGGCAATGACGAAGAGAGTGCCGACAGATCGACTATATACGTGATTGAAAAATTCAGAGAAGCTATCGGCAAATATACGAATACAAGAGGAGGGAGATACGTTGTTGGATTATATTCCGTAACATCTCATAAGCACTGGGGAAATGTTGTAGGGGCGCTCCCGAATGGCAGAAGGATGGGACAGAGCTTTGCCTCGGGCATCGCTCCGTCAAATGGAATGGACAAAAAGGGCCCCACTGCGCTTTTGAACTCGATCAACAGGATAGATTTCACCAATATTGCAAATGGAGTCAATCTCAATGTGAATTTCGAACAGCATTTGCTAAACAAAGATGCGGGGAGGCAGGCTTTTTCAAGCATAGTGAAGACATATTTCAAGAAGGGAGGAATGCAGCTCCAGGTTAATGTCCTTGATCCTAAAGTCCTTATGGAGGCTAAAGAAAATCCGGAACTTTATCCGTATCTTCTTGTCAGGGTTTCGGGTTATTCTGCATACTTCAACGACCTGACTCCCGAGATGAAGGATGAAATAATAAACCGAAGCGTTGTTGCCGTGAATTAGGCTTTTCCCTTATATCCAAATCTTAGGATTATACTATTGATTGTGCAGAGAATAACATAGAGGAAAATTACCATAAAAAATGAAAACATCGGCCCGAGCGGATAATCTGAATATTTGAATAATTTTAAAACAGATAAATTTAAAATTTCACATGCTGTAAAAAAAGTTATTGAAAAAACCACCGGAACAAAAACAGGTTTTTTTATAAATCTGTTATTCCAGAATACGATCCAGACAAATCCTAAAACATGAACCGGTACGCTCCACATCCAGGCCGGTATTTTATCAAAATAATAAATATAAATCGGGAATCCCGGATTACCGAGTGTAATTTCTCCCATAAACACCATTATGCCAAACAGTAATCCGGTAAATATAATTCTTCCTGATCCTATTATCATGATGTTCTCCCTTATCTGCATGTTCCAGGTGAACCGAAACAGCGAGCGCATTCCCCGCTGCTTGCGGCGGGGTTAGCGAGCGAATCAAAAACAGATAAAAAGTCCTTACGGTCGAAGATTTCCCGTAGCTTGCTGCGGGGAGCTTCAATTCATTTTTTTCCCGGAATAACCGGCACAAAAATTATTTAAAAAGCTTTCATTCCATATCAACCATGTCAATCTTTATCAGGACCGACATATTCTGATTTTTCACTGTAAAGAATAAACGGTGCGGGATTAATTGAGCCTCCGCCTGCATTCATGTAGCCCATGCATATATAGAGTTTATCGTTGATTTTACGAATTTCATCGCCCATGGAGTGGACCATAATACCGCTGTTAAAGGAGCTGTAATCGAGCATAAACGAGTCCCTGTCATCGATTTTTGATTTGCCGATAAAAATTTTCATTTTTATCGTTCTGGCAGTCGCTGCTTCCCCTTTTTTATTTTTGAACCGGAAAATATTGTACCCGTATCCCTTTTCCGGTAAAAATGCTTTTCCTTCCCAATGGCCGGGCCCAAATAAATGGTGCGTGAAAAAGTATGCCGTCGGGGACAATATTCCCACAGGAACCAGCTCCCCTCTGAATTCGCCTTTCATGCTGCTGAAAATGGGGGGCGGTGATGCGTAAAATAACTGCATCACTTCTGATTTGGATAGTTTTTCAATATCCACGGGCATGGCTTTTTCAGCTGGCGTTCCCAGTATCTGTTCGATTGACCCTCCTTTATAGGGGACTCCTTTTTGTGCTATATTAATTCCTATAAGCGCGCCGTTTAAAATTATTATAATCGCTGTTATCCATACAATTTTTTTTATAAACATAATAATTTCTCCCCCTTTTTCAATTTTGATATTATTCTTTAAAAAATCTTCAGGCGCTTTTTCCTTTGATGGGATCAGGCTCATGGCCCGTTCGGATATGGCAGTTATTGTAAGGCTTGGGTTGACGCCGATATTTGCCGAGATGGAGGAGCCGTCAATAACATATAAACCCGGATAGCCGAATACTTCATGTGTAGTATTAATGACGCCGTTTTCCGGCGAGGAGCCCATATGGCATCCCCCGAGTATGTGGGCAGTTGTTGATTGGTTGGTAAGGCTTTCCATGATTACGTTAATGGGAATGCCCTTTAGTTCTTCCGCCAGAATTGCGGCTGCCCTGTTTGCAACCGGGATATATGTGGGGGCATTTTTCCCTTTAACCTTTTTCGATTTAAGCCGTCGGCAAAGGAATAGGGACAGCAGGCTTCTCCCGTATAAGAATGAGATACGGTTGTCAAGGTTCTGCATAACGGTCAGGACGATTATCCGCTTGTTCCAGTTTTTGGCAAACCAGTTCTTGAACAGAATAAAAGGATTTGTGATTGATAGTATTGCTGTTTTAAGCGATCGCCGCAGTGGATTCGAATCATTAACCAGGGGGCCTGAGTACCACCTCATGAAGTTGTAGCCCCTCGGGAAACGGTTCAGCGTGATATGCGAATGCTTGTCGGGATAAAAGTCGGATGATATGGTCGTGCCGTGAGTAAAATCGATATTCTTGTCCGGCGATAACGCTGCCACAATAGATTCGCTGTTCGTCCTAACCGCTTTGCCGAGTTGTTGTGAAATATTCGGCATGGTTTTTTTAACATCCCTGCACCTGAAGAGGAGTTCAAGGGTGCCCAGCACACCCGCTGATATGATTACTTTTTTTGCCCGGATATCCGGATGCCTTGCCAGCCTTCTTCCGGTATCCTGGAGACGGAGGATATAGGTGCCGTCCTTTTGAGGGGTTATATTCGTGACTTTTCGTTCTGGAAGAATTGTCGCACCGAGGCGCTCTGCAAGATAGAGATAGTTTTTATCCAGGCTGTTTTTTGAACCGTGCCTGCAGCCGGTAAGACATTCTCCGCAGAGATAGCAGCCGGCGCGGGAAGGACCGATTCCTCCGAAGTAGGGATCCTCCTTCATCACTTCAGGCCTTCCGAAATAGATCCCGTTCGGCGTGGGGCCGAATGTTTCAGGCACGCCCATTTTTTCAGCCGTTTTTTTTAAATAGTCATCCATTAAATCAAGGCCAGGATTTTTTTCCAATCCCAGCATTTTTGAAGCAGTTTTGTAATGGGGAGACAACTCATTTTCCCAGTCAATCCCAAGATCGCACCATGAAGAATCGGCATAGAATTCTTTTTTGGGTTTCAGAAGCACTGCCGCGTATACAATGCTGCCGCCACCGACCCCGACTCCTCCCACCACTGTAAGATGCTTATAGAAGTTTTGGGTGAAGTAACCGTCCATCCCCAATTCGGGCATCCATAAGAGTTTTTTCATGCTATCGGAAGCTTCCTCCATATCAGCAGGTGTAATCCGTTTCCCCTGCTCAATCACTGCAACGCTGTACCCTTTTTCAGATAAGCGTAGAGCGGATACGCTTCCGCCAAAACCGCTACCGATTATTGCAAAATCAAATTCCATCATATAACCCCTTTAAATGGATAAAGATGAGTATAAACAATGTTTTTATTATCAGTTAATGAAGCTGATCTCCCTGAATTTATTAATCTCATCAAATGAAATTGTAAGAAAGAATTGGGGCCAAAC
>JAUYEO010000204.1 GCA_030689795.1 Desulfobacterales bacterium
AAGAAAAAGAAAACCATCAGGGCAACGGACATCTTTATGTTGAATCCCGAGAAAAAGGTCTGGTCTGTCAGTATGCAGGACGAAATTTACAAAGATCTTTGGGGATCAGGCCCTGGCGGATCAAGGCAATAATTTTTGGCCATCTAAATAAAAACCCCCGGAATTATCCGGGGGTTTTTTATTTTGACGGGGGCTTTTATAATGATCGAACAGATCCAGTATTTCATTGTTGAAGCTTTCCAGCAGGGTTCCATCAGGCTTTATTTCCTGATGTTCGGCGGCGGACTGTTAGCGTCATTAACACCCTGTACCTATCCGGTGCTTCCGTTGACGATCGGGTATATCGGTAACCAGGCGGGTGGTAACCGACTGAGAGCCTTTCTGTTGAGCCTTTCCATGGTGGCCGGTCTGGCGGCTGCCTACGCCGTATTAGGAGTCGTCGTTGCGGCGGTGGGAGGGACATTCGGCTCGATAATGGGAAACGGGTGGGTTCTTTATGCGATAGCATTTTTTTTCCTGATGATGGGGCTTTCTCTTCTGGACGTGTTTTATTTCCCCATTCCCGGATTTATCTCAAGGCTCCAGGCGAAATCAGCAAACAGAAAAGGACTATTTGGCGCGTTAGTGATAGGCGGCGTGAGCGGTTTAATTGTCGGCCCCTGTACCGGCCCTATTCTGGCTGTCGCGCTGGGAGCAATAGCCCTGTCACTTAAAAATGTGCATGGCGTTGATTACGCCATGCAGGTTGTAAAGGGCGGCTTACTGCTCTTTTTATTCGGGTTTGGCCAGGGCGCCCTGATTATTCTGGCGGGAACCTTTACAGGTTTTATTTCCAAATTACCTGGAGCAGGCGCCTGGATGGAGACTCTTAAAAAAGGCTTTGCCTTATTGATTATTATCACCGCGAGCCTGTTATTCGTGTTAGTGGGTCAAAATACCGATTTTCCGAATCTGACCCGGCTTCTGGCAAGTGCGGAAACGTCAGCGGTACCTGCTCCAAAAGCGGAAAGTACGACGAAACCCCTTACTCCTGACACTCAAACGGAGCAGGAATTTCAGTTCGGGGAGATTAAAAAAACGTCGGCAAATCCAGCCCCGGACTTTACACTGACTTTACTGGGAGGGGATCAGGTTACTCTGAGCAGCTTCAAAGGCAAAAAAGGAGTTGTGCTTGTATTTTTTGCGACATGGTGCGTCAGTTGCATGAAGGAAACGCCGGAAATTAAAAAATTCACCAAAATGGCGCAAAAGGAAAATGTAGCCGTGTTCGGGATCAATTACAAACAACCGGCAGAAATTGTCGAACGCTTTAAAAAATCCGCAAAAATCAATTACGGAATACTCCTGGATACTGATGGGACAGTGGCGACTGAAAAATACGGTATCAAGGGATTGCCTCATATAGTCGGTATTGACGCTAAAGGCGGGATTATCTACAGGGGAACGGAACTGCCTGACAATAAAGCCGAATTCATAAAAAATCTGAAACAAGGATTGTAGTGTCTTCCGGCTATCTAAAGAAATCTTTGCATAACATCTGATCGAGAGCAATATCCCTATCGGGCCGATAATCCATTATCAGAAAGGTGTTCCGGCTATGTTCTCTGCATGATGGCACGCAACCTGCCGGCCTCCGATAAGTCTTAATTCCGGGCTCTGTTCCGAACAAATCGCCGTCATGAAGGTGCACCGTTTATGAAAAGAGCAGCCCGGAGGCGGATTTAAAGGCGATGGAATCTCTCCGGAGAGCCGGATGCGTCCTTTCCGGGCATCTTTATTCACGCTGGGTATGGAACCCATCAGGGCTCGTGTATAGGGATGAAGAGGCATTTTAAAAATATCCGTTTTGCTGCCCTGCTCTACCGGCCTTCCGAGATACATCACAAGCAGGTCATCCGAAATATGCCGAACCACTCCAAGATCGTGGGAGATGAAAAGGTAGGCAAGATTCATTTCATCCTGCAGATCCTTAAGAAGGTTGAGCGCCTGGGCCTGAACCGATACGTCGAGTGCGGATACCGGCTCATCGGCAACCACAAGGGCCGGTTTCAGCATGAGGGCGCGCGCAATTGCTATGCGTTGGCGCTGGCCGCCTGAAAACATGTGAGGATAGCGGCTGTACTGTTCGCTGGTCAGGCCGACTTTGGCCAGCATCTCGTGGGCGGCTTCACGGCGCTGAGAAGCAGTGAGCGTGGTATTGATTATGAGAGGCTCTTCAAGAATCGATCCTATTTTTTTGCGCGGATTGAGAGATCCGTAAGGGTCCTGAAATACGATCTGCACGAGTTTATGCAACGCTCTCTTCTCATTCCTGTTTTTTGATGCTCCGTCAATCCCCTTGATTTCGAGGCAGCCTGATGTCGGTTGCTCTATCATTGTTACAAGCCGTGCAAGGGTCGTTTTGCCGCAGCCGGATTCGCCGACTACAGCAAGAGTTTTGCCTCCGCATATTGTAAACGACACGCCATCGAGCGCCTTCAGTACCGAAGCTTTTGAGAAAAAACCTCCGATACGGATTTTATAATGCCGTTTCAGATCGCTTGCCGTGATGATTGCTCCGCTGTTCATTGCCGCGCTTCCTTTGTAAGAGGGAAATGGCAGCGCACCGCTCCGGTGCCGTCCGATATTAGCGCCGGCTTTTCGGTTTTGCATATCGGGGCCGCATATCTGCAGCGGGGATTGAAGATGCAGCCGTCTATCCGGTCGTAGCGCCCGGGAACAACCCCGGGGATAGTCGGCAGACGCTTTAACCCAGGGCTTCGTTCGGGAAGAGCATCGAGCAGAGCCGCAGTATAAGGATGGCAGGGATTTGAAAAGATTTCATCGACCGGATGCTTTTCCATAACCCGGCCTGCATACATTACGACAACATGCTCCACCGTTTCGGCAATAACCGCCATATCGTGGGTGATCAATATGAGCGTCATCTGTTTTTTGCGTTGCAGATCGAGCAGCAGGTCAAGTATCTGCGCCTGAATCGTCACGTCAAGAGCCGTGGTCGGTTCATCGGCAATCAGAAGGCGCGGATTGCAGGCGACAGCCATGGCAATCATGACCCGCTGATTCATTCCGCCCGAAAGCTGGTGGGGAAAGCTGTTGATCCGCTCCTTCGGCGCCGGTATGCCGACCTGCTCCAGCAGTTCTATCGTCCTGTTCCGGCGCAATGCTCTGCTGCCGCCTTCATGGACCTCCAAAGTCTCCATGATCTGGTAGCCTGCCGTGAAACAGGGATTTAAGCTTGTCATCGGCTCCTGAAAGATCATGGCGATATCCTTGCCGACTATCGCGCGGCGTTGTTTGGGAGGCATATCCGAAAGGTTGTTGCCCTGAAACATGAGCTTATCCGCAGTCACTTTACCAGGATAAGGTATAAGCCCCATCAGCGCGAGCTGGGAGACGCTCTTGCCGGATCCCGATTCTCCGACTATGCCGACCGTTTCGCCTTCCCCAATGGTAAGGTTGAAATCATCGACAGCCTTAAAGCCGGAAAAATCGACCGACAGATTTTCTATCTCAAGAAGTTTCATCATCGTTTCAATTTGGGATCCAGAGAGTCTCGAAGCCCGTCGCCTGCAAGGTTGAAAGCTATCACAGTAAAAAATATCGCCAGTCCGGGAAAGGTAACGACCCACCACGCGCGCTGCACAAACTGGAGAGCATTGGCGAGCATGGCGCCCCACTCCGGTATCGGCGGCTGAGCGCCCATGCCGAGAAAGCCGAGCGCGGCCGCATCGAGAATTGCCGTCGAGAAGCCGAGTGTGGCCTGAACAATCAGAGGAGCCATGCAGTTCGGTAAAATTACAATAAACATAAGGCGCAGCGCCCCGGCTCCGCATACCCTGGAGGCCGTGACATAGTCTTTGGCTTTTTCGGTTATCACCGATGCCCGTGCAAGCCGGACATAGTGGGGAAGGATCACAACGGCTATTGCAAGAATTGCATTCTCAAGGCTGGGACCGAGGATTGTCACTATGGCCATTGCAAGCAGCAGACTGGGCAATGCCAGCATGATATCCATCAGGCGCATGATCATCGTCTCAAAGTAACCGCCAACATAGCCCGAAACGATTCCTAACAGGATACCGGCCGCAAGCGAAATGGTTACCACTATTACTCCCACTAAAAGACTCAGCCGGGCGCCATGGATAAGCCGGGAAAGCATATCCCGTCCAACGTCATCAGTTCCAAGCGGAAAAGTCCATGTTCCGCCGTCCATCCAGGCCGGAGGGTTAAGGATTGCGTCGCGATACTGCTCAAACGGACTGTGGGGCGCAATATATTGAGCCATCAAAGCCACAAAAACGATGAACAGAATAAAACAAAAACCGATCAGCGCACCCTTGTTTTCGCAAAAATAAAGCCAGAACTCTTTAAAAGGGTGTAGCGGGGCTGATGAATGGTTTGCTATGGAAAGAGATTCTGACATGGTTGCCTGCTACTTATTGTGCCGTATTCGTGGATTGACAACGCCATACAGCATGTCTACTGCCAGATTGACAAGGATAACCAGACTTGAAATCAGCAGAATACCTCCCTGTACCGCAGGGTAGTCACGGCGATTGATTGATTCAACAATCCATTTGCCCACACCCGGCCATGCAAAGATTGTTTCTGTCAGAATTGCTCCGGCAAGGAGCACACCGGTCTGAAGACCTATAACTGTGATTACAGGAATCAGCGCATTGCGCAGAGCATGGACCATGATGACACGCAACGGAGACAAACCCTTGGCCCGTGCAGTGCGCACATAATCTTCCGTGAGCACTTCCAGCATTGCGGAACGGGTCATTCGCGCAATTACCGCAAGAGGTATCGTGCCAAGAACTATGGAAGGAAGGATCAAATGGCGCATGGCAGAGACAAAAGTCCCCTTTTCATCCGATTTCAGGGCATCGATCAGCATGAAGCCCGTATCCGCATCAATCCAGAAAAGGGCCGATAAACGTCCGGAAACCGGGGTCCATCCCAGAAAAACCGAGAAAAACAAAATCAAGAGCAGACCCCACCAGAAAATTGGCATGGAGTAGCCTGCCAGCGAAAGCCCCATCACGGAATGGTCAAAAAAGGTTCCGCGCTTGACACCGGCAATAATGCCTGCCGGAAGCCCTAAAGTTACAGCAAAAATCATTGCAAAAAACGACAGTTCCATTGTGGCAGGGAAAAGGGTCATAAATTCTTTAAATACCGGCTGTTTGGTAACGATCGATTTCCCCAGATTTCCGTGAAAAATGCCCCATATATAATTGCCGTACTGGACAAGAAGGGGTTTATCCAATCCCAGTTCTGACCGCAGAACCGCATGACGGGCCGGGGTGATTCCCCGTTCGCCTGCAATCAGTTCCACAGGATCTCCGGGGACCAGATGTATCAGGGCAAACGTCAGCAGCGTCATGCCTATAAAAGTCGGAATTATCATTGCAATGCGTCGCAAGAGGAATTTGATCATATGCCATTGTCCGGAAAACAGGGTTCAGGGATCCGAGGGATCAGGGAGTCAAGTGAAAAAGCAAATTTCCATGACCCCCTGAATCCTCCACATCCGAAGCTGTCATTTACTTGATATCTACTCCATAGAATACGTGGCCGCCGAAAGGATCGATTTTAAAATTGACTACTTCATTGCGCATCGGCTTAAAAACTACAGAATGGGCAATGGTGACCCAGGGCGCCTGCTCTTTGAATATAACCTGGGCTTTTTCATACAACCTGGTTCGTTCTGCCACATCCGAGGTTGTTTTGGCCTGCTTTATAAGATCATCGAAAGGCTTGTAGCACCAGCGGGCCCGGTTTGCGCTGCCGACAGCATCGCAGCCGAGTAGCACAGCGAGAAAGTTATCCGGGTCGCCATTGTCGCCTGTCCATCCCAGCAGAAGGGTCTGATGTTCGCCCTCTTTCGAACGCTTCAGATATTCGCCCCATTCGTAGGTTACAATCTTGGCTTTAACACCGATTTTATCCCAGTCGGCCTGGATTATTTCGGCCATGCGGCGCGCATTCGGGTTATAGGGGCGCTGAACAGGCATGGCCCAGATATCGGTTTCAAAACCGTTTGGAAAACCAGCCTCGGCAAGAAGCTTTTTGGCTGCAACCGGATCATAGGGGTAATCCTTCACTTTGTCGTTGTATGACCAGATAGTGGGCGGGATCGGGTTTTTTGCAATTTTGCCGGCGCCCTGGAATACCGCATCAATGATGGCCTGCTTGTTGATGGCCATGCTTAATGCCTGGCGCACTTTTATATTGTCAAAAGGCTTCTTCTCAGTGTTGAATGCAAGGTAGCCCACGTTCAGCCCTTCCATCTGCATCAGCTTGATGTCTTTCTCCTTGGCCATCTGCGCCAGATCCGCAGGGTTGGGATAGGGCATTACATGACATTCTCCTGCTTTAAGTTTGGCATAGCGCACAGAGGCATCAGGAGTAATGGAATAAACAAGCTTGTCTATCTTTGCCGGGCCTCTCCAGTACTGTTTGTGCGCCTCGTATCGGATAGTTGAATCCTTCTGGTATTGGACCAGCACATAGGGTCCGGTCCCGACCGGGTTCAGATCGACTTCCTGGGGTGTTCCGGCCTTCATCATTTTATCTGCATACTCGGCCGAAAAAATGGAGGCAAAATCCATGGCGATGGTTGCAATAAAAGGAGCTTCGGGGCGAATCAGATGAAACACCACGGTATAGTCATCTTTTTTTTCGATATTTTGAATCAGCGCCGCCATGCCGGTTGAGACAAAATATTCGTAATTTCCCCCGGACACCTTGTGGTAGGGATGGTTCTTGTCGCGCTGACGCTCGAAGGTAAAAATAACATCATCGGCGTTGAAATCGCGTGTAGGGGTGAAGTTCTTGGTGGTATGAAACTTCACGCCCTTGCGCAGATAAAAAGTGTAGGTTTTGCCGTCCGGAGATATGGCCCATTTTTCCGCCAGTCCGGGAATTGTCTTTGTGGTACCGAGTTCAAAAAGGACCAGGCGGTCAAACATTGGTCTTGAAGAGGCATCAAACGTGGTTCCGGCCGTGTAAAAAGCCGGGTTAAAACCTTCCGGGCTGCCCTCCGAGCAGTAAACACACGTTTTTGCATCAACATTTACTCCGGCCAGGGCAATCACCGCAAACGCGCATAACAACATAATACATAGTCGTTTCATTTGCTTTTCTCCTTATGTTTTAGTGTTTCGGATAAATGGCGCAAAGATTATAATTACCTGTTGACGGATTTTATGCGGATCCGTCAAGATTTAACTTACTAATGCAAAATGTTTTTCAGCTTTTCTTTGAGGTTTTGGTCTGAAATGAGCTTATCTGCTGTTTTACTTCACCGCTTTTGCATTTGGGACACTGGAATTTTCCCTTCTTATGTTCCGTAATGGATAGAATCAGGGTAAAAGGTTTTTTGCATTTTTCACACATGAATTCATATGTCGGCATGACTCCCTCCTTTTATCGATTCACTTTGATGGATTTAGATCTTTGTTCTTCTCAGTTCCCGGATTGGCATGGATTGACCGGGCGGGTTTTTCTGGAATTTAGTTTGTTTTTACCGGACTGTCAACAGGATAAAGAGGCGGGATTAAAAGGCAAATTTTCCCTGCCGTGAATCCCTCTTTTCGAAGGTGTTTTTTATGAGGGCTATGGTCTTTGCTTTTTCAAGAGACCAGACGGGGGCGACAAGTTCATCGCGGTGAGGATCTCCCGTTAAACGCTGGATTACCACCTCTTCAGGGAGAAGCTCCAGGAAATCGCAAACAAGCCCTGCATACTCATCCTGTTCAAGGCATCTGTGTTTTCCGGCTAAATAGAGACTTTCCATTTTAGTGCCTTTAACCACATAAAGAAGATGGATTTTAACGCCGTCTATCCCGAGACCGGCTATCGCTTCAGCGGTTTCAAGCATATCTTTTTTTTCTTCGCCGGGCAGGCCGAGAATGACATGAGCGCAGATTTTTATGCCCCTTCCTTTTGCTGCTTCAACCGCGTTTACAAAGCATTTGTAATCATGTCCCCTATTGATAAGCAGGAGAGTTTTGTCACTGGCTGATTGCAATCCATATTCGATCCAGACAAGACAGTCTTTCGCGTAGTTTTCAAGAAGCGCAAGCACAGGCTCATTTATGCAGTCGGGTCTTGTCCCTATCGAAAGGCCCGCGACATTTTCAACCGAAAGGGCTTCGTCATACAGTTTTTTAAGTTTTTCAACCGGCCCATATGTGTTTGAAAAGGATTGAAAATAGGCTATGAACTTTTTTGCTTTGTACCTTCTTGAAAGGGCGGCTTTTCCGGATTCAAGCTGTTCCGCGACCGAAAGCCCTCCGGCGTGAGCTCCTGTGCCGGAACCTTTTGAATTGCAGTAAATGCAGCCGCCGGTTGAAATGGTTCCGTCCCTGTTGGGGCAGGAAAGCCCCGCATCGACCGTTATCTTCTGTACCCTGCATCCGAAAATATTTCTGTAATATGTATTTAAGTCGTAGAACCTGTTTTTCAAGGCTCCTCTCCTGGTTTGATTTTATATGAAAATGTAAAACTCACCTGTGTTCAAAATTTGTTTACGGATGGACACCGATTATATATAGTGTTAATAAAAAAGGGAAGTCGAATATTTCAGTAAAAGAGTTGAAGGGGTCAGGATGCCGGGGATTCGAGGGTTAAAATGGAAGGAATGCGGTAAAATACCTGATTTAGGAATGAAAGAGAATGGGTGTTTATCAGAAATATTATGATATTATCGTAGTGGGCGCAGGCCATGCAGGTTGTGAGGCGGCTCTTGCCGCAGCAAGAATGGGATGCAGCGTCCTTCTCGTTGCCATAGACCTTGACAAACTTGCCGCAATGCCTTGCAGCCCTTCTATAGGAGGGATGGCCAAGGGACAGCTTGTAAAGGAGATTGATGCGCTGGGCGGCGAGATGGCAAAAATAGCCGATAAGACGGCTATCCAGTACCGGACCCTTAACACCAAGAAAGGGCCTGCCGTTCACTCATCCAGAACCCAGAACGATAAAGCCCGCTACCATAATGCAATGAAGG
Source organism: Desulfobacterales bacterium (assembly GCA_030689795.1). Taxonomy (GTDB): domain Bacteria; phylum Desulfobacterota; class Desulfobacteria; order Desulfobacterales; family RPRI01; genus RPRI01. The sequence goes on from JAUYEO010000204.1 coordinate 9,020, forward strand.
CAGTTGTTGAGAAACAGCCGAACCTCGATTTGAAGCAGGTGTTTGTCGAACGGCTTGTGGTGGAAGGCGACAGAATTGCCGGCATTGAAGATTATACCGGTTTTGGATATCAGGCAAAGGCGGTTGTGCTCGCCACGGGCACTTTTTTAAGCGGGCTCATCCATATCGGCTTTAATTCCATGAAAGCAGGAAGGGCGGGCGAATTTGCCTCCTACGGTCTCCCGGCACATTTGAAGGAGCTCGGTTTTGCTCTCGGAAGAATGAAGACCGGTACTCCACCGAGGTTAAATAAATCGAGCATAGATTTTGACGCATTTTCCAGGCAGGATTCCGAATGTGATCCCACGCCGTTTTCTCTTTTCACAAAGAGCATTGCCCTGCCGCAGATGCCTAGCTACATGGGGCATACAAATGAGAGAAGCCGCAAAATAGTGCTGGAGAACCTTAAACGTTCCGCATTATACGGAGGCGTGATAAAAGGGGTTTCAGCGAGGTACTGCCCGTCGTTTGAAGACAAGGTTGTGAAGTTTCCGGAAAGGGAGACTCACCATGTAATCCTTGAACCTGAAGGACTTGACACGGATGAAATATATGCAAGCGGTCTTGGAAACAGCCTTCCGATCGAGGTGCAGATTGAGCTTGTGAGATCGGTGGAAGGACTCGAAGAGGCCGAAATCATGCGGCCGGCCTATGCCATTGAATATGATTACGTCAATCCGGTCCAGCTCAAGCAGACGCTCGAGACAAAACTGATTTCAGGACTCTATCTGGCCGGCCAGATTAACGGAACTTCCGGTTATGAAGAGGCGGCAGCCCAGGGAATGTGGGCAGGCATAAATGCCGCATGCATGGTTCAGAAAAGACCTCCTTTTATTCCCGACAGGTCCCAGGCCTACATGGCCGTCATGGTTGACGATCTGGTTACAAGAGGGACGCGTGAGCCGTACCGCATGTTTACGTCAAGGGCCGAATACAGGCTCATGTTGCGGGAGGATAATGCCGATCTGCGGCTTATGGGAAGGGGACATGATCTCGGTCTTATCGATAGTGAGACGATAAAAGATCTGAATGAAAGAAAAAAACAGATAGCAGGCGAGATAAAAAGGATCAAAAGCATCGTTATAAAGCCGTCGAAAGAAGTAAATACTTATCTTGAGAGTTGCGGGACAAATCAGATAAGCAACGGAATTTATCTCGACCAGCTTCTGAAAAGAAACGAGCTCGATTACAGCGCTGTTTCAGCCCTTGCCGGGGGTTGTGATAATATCGGCAAGAGGGTCGCAAAACAGGTTGAGATCGGGATCAAATATGAGGGTTATATTGAAAGGCAGCTTAAAGAGATTGAAAAATTCCGGAATCTTGAGAAAATAAGAATTCCGGAGATCTTCGATTTTTCTAAAGTTCACGGATTATCAAACGAGCTTAAGGAAAAACTCGCTCTGGTCAAACCTGTATCTCTTGGTCAGGCTTCACGGATTGACGGCATGACCCCTGCCGCCGTTTCGGTGCTTATGATAGCCCTGAAAGCCCTTGGAAGAGCGCCTTCGTGTATTGGTGAACGGCGCGAACGGTGAAGAGTGATAAGTGAATAGCAAGGGGCAAAGGCACAGAGGCACAAAGTGAAAAGAAATGGATAGTGAAAGGTAAAAAATATGGATTTTCAACGAAACCATCAGGATTGAAGGACTCGTAAAAAGTACAATTTTTTACCACGAAGGTCACGAAGAGCACGAAGGAGTCCGCCTCAGGCGGATTCGTGGTTTTATAAAATTATTACGCTTTTACGACTTTTTACGAAGCCATAAAGAGCATAACAATGAGAAAGACAGAGGATTTATTTATATGCCTGAGACAGACTACTACAAGTTGCTTGGCGTGAGCAAGAGCGCTTCTGAAGACGAGATAAAAAAGGCTTACAGGAAGCTTGCTATGAAATACCATCCCGATCATGCCAAGGATGATAAGAGCGCCGAGGAAAAATTCAAGAAAATCAGCGAAGCGTACGCAGTCTTGAGCGACAGGGAGAAGCGCAAACAATACGATGAATTCGGTTCGGCCGGGTTCCGCCAGAAATATTCACAGGAAGATATTTTCAGAGACTTTGACCTGGGAGATATACTGAGAGAATTCGGTTTCGGTGGCGGGGCTTATGCGGGAAGGGGCGGCGGCACGCGTTTTTCATTCGGAGGTTCCCCTTTCGGAGGCTATTCCGGGCAGAGGGAGCAGGTTAAAGGCCAGGATCTGATTTACGAACTTCCCCTGACAGTGGAAGAGGTTACCACCGGCACAACAAAGGTTATAAGCTTTAAGCATGACAGGCATTCTGAAAAAATTACAGTTAAAATACCAAAGGGAATGATAACCGGAAAAAAACTGCGTCTTGCCGGAAAAGGCGAGCAGAGCCCTTACGGCGGCCCTCCCGGTGATCTTTATATTCAGGCGAAGCTGACTGATGATCCTGTTTATACCGCAAAGGAGCATGATTTATATGTAGAAAGGGATATCAGACTGACCGAGGCTGTTCTGGGAACGAAAATATCGATACCGACACTTGAAGGCAAAGAGCTGAGCCTCAAAATTCCCCCGGGAACGAGGCAGGGAACCAAACTGCGTCTTCCCGGCCACGGCCTTCCCCACATGCAGGGGAAGAAAAAAGGGGATCTTTATGTTTCTATCCACATAGAAATACCGCATAATTTGAATGCAGAGCAAAAAATGCTGATGGAAAAACTGGCTGCATCCGGTTTGTAACAAATTAAATTAATTGACAAGAAGCTCTGTTAATTGTATTTTCGCACAAGTTCTGTGTTCCTTTGCGCCTCAGGCGATTTACTTTCACAGCAGAATAACTTTTTATAAAGCCGTCGTGCTTTGAGCTTATATATGCCGGAACTTATTCCTGTTATAAAAAAAGATGAGATTGACTCGAAACTTGCGGAAGTTGCCCGCAGAATTTCAAATGATTATAAAGATTCCGAACTGGTCCTGGTAGGTATATTAAAAGGCGCTTTCGTATTCATGTCCGACCTGATGAGGCGCCTTACGATTCCGGTTCAGGTCGATTTTATCAGCGCCTCCAGTTACGGTTCGGGGACTTCCACCTCCGGCAATATAAAATTGACCAAAGAACTCGATATTGATATATGTAACAAGGACGTTCTTATCGTTGAAGATATAGTAGATACCGGTCTTACTCTTGCGTATCTTATTGAATATTTAAAATCTTTCGGCCCAAAAAGCATAAGGATCTGCGCCATGCTTGATAAACGTGAACGGCGCAGGGCCGATATTAAGATAGATTATTCATGCCATGTTGTTGAAGATGGTTTTCTCGTCGGCTATGGCCTTGATTATGCGGAAAACTATAGGAATTTACCGGAAATTTACCACCTCAAA
>JAUYEO010000014.1 GCA_030689795.1 Desulfobacterales bacterium
TGGGATTGGCGCCCAGTTCGGCGGAAAATATTTCTGCCTCGACACAAGAGTGATCCGCCTCCCGAGGCATGGAGCCTCATGCCCGATCGGACTTGGCGTTAGCTGCAGTGCCGACAGAAACATCAAGGCAAAGATCACAGAAGAAGGAATCTTTCTTGAAAAACTTGAAAAAGATCCCTCAAAATATCTCCCGCAGATAAAGGAATCCGAAGCAGTCGCAGTTTCAATCGATCTTGACAGGCCTATGGATGAAATAAGGAGCATACTGACAAAATATCCTGTTGCAACAAGGCTCCTTCTTTCAGGAAAAATTGTGGTAGCACGAGATATAGCTCACGCGAAATTGAAGGAAAGACTCGACAGGGGAGAAGGTCTCCCGCAGTATTTCATGGACCACATCATATATTATGCGGGCCCGGCAAAAACACCCAAAGGATATCCGTCGGGCTCCTTCGGGCCGACAACTGCCGGAAGGATGGATTCCTATGTTCCGGAATTCCAGAAGAACGGCGCCTCGATGGTCATGCTTGCCAAGGGAAACCGGTCTAAACTTGTGACAGACTCATGCAATAAATATGGAGGCTTTTACCTGGGTTCCATAGGAGGCCCGGCTGCAAGGCTCGGAAAAGAGTGCATTACAAATATTGAAACCATCGAATATCCTGAGCTTGGAATGGAAGCAATATTCATGATCACGGTAAAGGACTTTCCGGCATTTATAATAGTTGACGACAAAGGGAATGACTTTTTCGAAAAACTTCTGGGATGAAAAAAGCAGAACATAGAATATCGGACATCGAATTTCGCTAACCCTTCTTCAGAGATTCGGCATATATTTCCACAGGATGTTTAACGGCTATTCTTTCGTCTGCCTTTGACAGCATGTCGGATATCTGGATCATGCATGCCGGACAGCCTGTGGCAACAACACCGGCTCCGGCGGTTTTTACATTCTTGATTTTTCTTTTTCCGATGTCAGCCGAAATTTCATAATACTGTAAATTAAAACTTCCTCCCATGCCGCAGCACCAGTCCGCCTCAGGCATCTCAATGAACGAGTAACCTTTATTTGCCTTAATTAACATTCTGGGTTCATCAGAAACACCAAGTGATTTCTTAAGATGACAGGGATCATGGTACGTTACTTTAACCGCGTCATCGTTATTTTTTGAAGTCTTTTCTTCATCTTGTGATTTGACGCCGATTTTTGAAACCAGGAACTGATTTATATCAAGTGTTTTGCCGGATATTTTCTCCACTTTTGATTTCAGGTCATCGCTCGAGCCGGTATTAACCATGAGAGGCCAGATTTTTTTTATCGTAGATGTGCATGTCGCGCATGCAGTAACAAGATAGTCGAAATCGGCAGATGAATATTTTTCAATATTGTAAAGAAGAAGCTTCTCAAACGATTCGGCATCTCCAGATGATATCGCCGGGATACCGCAGCATCCCTGCCCTTCAGGGATAAAAACTCCGATACCGTGAAAAGAAAAAATATCCAGCACAGCCTGTGCCACATTAGGATAAATTTTGTCTATAAGGCATCCGGTAAAAAAGGCGACCTTTATTCCGGAACTTCCGGCAGGAGTATTCATGGAAGGGACAATCCGGTGAAAAGGAACCTTTGCAAGCGGCACAAAATGCCGTTCATTTAAAATCGGTGAGGCAATCCTGCTGCATGAAGTGCCTAAAATATCGCTTGCAGGTTTGGTGAAAAGTCCCTGGAATTTTGAACCCCATTCGAGGAGACGGTCAAAGACTTCAGGATGGGAAAGCATTCCTCTCAAAATTATTTTTTTAGTCGCAGAAAGCCCCATGAAACCGGCCAGTATAACCCTCGCTTTAATGAAAATCTCAAGCGCTTTGACTCCGCTCGGGCAGTTCGTCGCGCACGAACCGCACAGAAGGCACTTGTTCAGGCGCTCATAAACTCCCTTCGGATTCTCGAACATTTTATTCAAAAGACCGTCCAGCAGGGCAAGCTTTCCCCTTGCAACATCCGACTCTTTACCTGTTACCGCAAAAAGGGGACACACGGCCTGACACATGCCGCACCTCATGCAGACGACAAGCTGCTCTTCCAGTTCTCCCATAAGCTGTGCAAGCCTTTTCATGTCGGACATGTTACTCTCCTATAATCTTCCCGGGATTTAAAATGTTTTTGGGATCCAGGGCTGATTTGATGTTTTTAGAAAAAAGGATAGCTCCGGCCCCTATCTCGTTCTTTAAAAACCTTGATTTGGCAAGCCCTATCCCGTGCTCGCCCGACAATGTTCCCCCGAGGGCAAGCGCTTTTTCAAATATCTCTTTAATTGCATCTTCCACCCTTTTCCATTCCTCTTTATTTCTCTTGTCGGTCAGGATAGTGGGATGAAGGTTCCCGTCACCGGCATGCCCGAAAGTTCCTATGGCAAGATTATATCGCTTGCCTATGTCCTCTATTGCGCGGACCATCTCAGGAATTTTACTCCTGGGAACAGTCGCGTCTTCTAAAACAAGGGTCGGTTTCAACTGTGCAAGCGCGGAAAGAGCGCCTCTTCTGGCAGCCCAGATTTTGTCCCTTTCGGAAGCGTCTTTTGCAACACGCAGGGAGGTTGCGCCTTTCTTCCGGCAAATCGATTCAATTTTCTCTGCATCCTCTTCCACCTGGGCGGGATATCCGTCAACTTCGATAAGAAGAAGCGCCGCGGCATCAAGGGGCAATCCCGCTTTGCTGAACTTTTCAACCGCTCTTATTGTAAAATTGTCCATAAGTTCAAGAGTGGCCGGAACAATCCGCCCGGCTATGATCGCAGCCACAGTCTCGGTTGCTTTTGCTGTTTCATCAAAAACAGCGACCATAGACTTCCTGTGAGAAGGCAAAGGAATCAGTTTCAATATAACTTCGTAGATTACGCCGAGCGTTCCCTCTGAACCCACCATCAATCCGGTCAGGTTATAACCTGTAACACATTTAACTGTTCTCGAACCGGTTTTTACATCATTGCCGTATGCATCGAAAAATTTAAGGCCCATTACATAATCTTTGGTCACTCCGTACTTGAGCCCGCGTAAACCGCCCGCATTTTCAGCTACGTTTCCTCCGATGGTCGATACGGCCTGGCTCCCCGGATCGGGAGGATAAAAAAGACCTTTTGCCTCAACGGCGGCTGCCAGTTTTGCGGTGATGACTCCCGGCTGAACTACCGCATACATATCTTCTTCGTTTATCTCAAGGATATTATTCAGGGCGTTTGTCACCAGAACAACGCCGTTTGCCGATGGTATTGTGCCCCCGGAAAGATTTGTTCCAGCCCCCCTGACAGTAACCGGCACCGAGTTTTCATTGCACAAGCCAACAATCTTCCCGACCAGCTCATAGTTTGCAGGACGAAGAATTACCGCCGGAACCACCGGGTCCAGTACGGCGGCGTCATAAGAATAGGTGACGAGATCGGCTTTGTCGGTAAACACATTTTCACGGCCAAGCAAGTCGGTAAATTCTTTCAGCAATGAACTGTTGATCATTATCCTCTCCTTATAAATGACGGCTTAGTAAAAAGTCACTCTTCAATTTTAACTTTTTACAAGTTTATCGTAAATGAAAGTTCACATATATTACAGTATCGTCTGAAATTAAAACAAAAAGAAACTAGCCGAAATTTCTTGCGACAAAAAACCAACTGCTGTACAAATCAATATAATAATTATATGATTTTAAACAAGCATATCAACAAAGGAGATAATATGATTCCTGAAATCAAAAGAATACTTTACGCAACGGATCTTTCGGAAAACGCAAAACATGCCTTTACTTACGCCGCAACCCTCGCCAACAAGTTCGACGCCAAAATCACGATACTTCATGTCCTCGAAAGTATTACCCCAAACACAGAAAGGCAGATAGTCGAATATCTCGGCGAAGATCGCTGGAAAGAAGTCCAAAAAAATAAGAAGCAGGAATTTATTGAAAGCACAAAGAAAAATCTGAATAATTTCTGCGACGAGATGACTTCAAGCTTTAAATCCTGTCCTTTTCTGGTTGATGAAATAATATTGAAGGAAGGGATTCCTGTTAATGAAATTTTAAAGATGGTCGATTCGAAACACTGCGACATGGTGGTTATGGGAACACACGGACACGGCTTGATAGCCGATGCGCTGATCGGCAACAATGCCCGGAGTGTCGTAAGAAGGTGTAAAAAGCCTGTTATGGTCATACGCCTGCCGAAATAGAAACCCTGACGGCTTCGTAAAAAGTCATTCTGTCCGCCGCGGTCCGCCTGAGGCGGGCGCTTATTCATCCCCGCCCAGTTGAATTTTCGCTGCGCGAGACGGCCTGGCCGATTCAACAGGGTGACATTGCAGCGTACCAATATGATCCTTTTTGCCGCTTTTATTGTCGGAAAGCAAAGAAACATTCTTGATTCCGAAACGGTTTGAAATGACTCTTTAATACAAATCTTTTCTTTACAAACCGGCTTTTATGGCATAATTCAATAATATAGGAATTTCCTTTTTGGACGCAGATGAACGCAGATTGCCAAGATTTTCAATATAAAGAACTAACTGAAACGTTTACAATAAACTTGGTTATGGTTTTCTTGAAAAGGTGTATGAGAATGCAATGATGATAGAGTTTAAAGGTATTTTATGAAGGTGAGAAAAATAGTTATCTGCGGGTATTGGCGAAAATCTGCGTCCTAATTTAATTTGATTATACATAAGGAGTAAATAGTATGGCCAAAAAAATGAAAACAATCGACGGGAATACCGCCGCGGCCCACGTGGCTTACGCCATGAGCGATGTCGCCGCAATCTACCCGATAACCCCTTCAACCCCTATGGGCGAAACCGCCGACGAATGGGCATCGGAGGGGCGGAAAAACATTTTCGGACAGATACTTAATGTTAAACAGATGCAATCCGAAGCAGGAGCAGCCGGAGCGGTTCACGGCGCTCTTGCCGCAGGCGCTCTCACAACTACGTTTACGGCATCCCAGGGACTTCTCCTCATGATCCCGAACATGTATAAAATTTCAGGCGAGCTCCTACCCGGAGTCTTTCATGTGAGCGCAAGAGCAATTGCAGCCCACGCTCTTTCCATTTTTGGGGATCATGCCGACGTTATGGCGGTTCGCCAGGCCGGTTTTGCTCTCCTGTGTTCCAATTCGGTTCAGGAAGTCATGGACCTTGCCCTTGTTTCACATCTTTCCGCCATAAAAGGAAGAGTTCCTTTCCTTCATTTTTTCGACGGATTCAGGACCTCTCATGAAATTCAGAAAATTGAAATGATAGAATATGACAAAATGGCTTCTCTTGCTGATTTTGAAGCGATAGATGCCTTCCGCAAAAGAGGCATGAACCCGGAGCATCCGACCCTGCGCGGAACAGCTCAGAATCCGGACATATACTTCCAGGGAAGGGAAGCCGCTAACCCCTATTATCTTGCGATTCCGGAAACAGTAAAAGAATATATGAAAAAAGTGGGGGATCTTACAGGCCGCCGTTACAGGCTTTTTGATTATGTCGGAGATCCGGAAGCCGAAAGAGTGGTTGTTGCAATGGGTTCTTCCTGTGAAACGATCGAAGAGGTCGTAAACCGGCTGAATGACAGCGGAGAAAGAACAGGACTTGTCAAAGTGCGTCTTTACAGGCCTTTCGTAATAGACGCGTTTCTCTCGGCTCTGCCTGCTACTGCTAACAGGATAACGGTTCTTGACAGGACAAAGGAACCGGGCGCAATCGGTGACCCGCTTTATGTCGATGTGTGCACGGCTTTCATGGAAAGAGGCGAGATGCCGGTTATTACCGGTGGGCGCTACGGACTCGGTTCAAAGGAATTCACTCCCGCAATGGCTAAGGCGGTATTCGATAACATGAAGTCGGCAGGACCGAAAAATCATTTTACAGTCGGAATAACGGACGACGTGACCCATACTTCCCTTGAAACGGAAAAGGATATTGAAACCACTCCCGAAGGAACCGTCCAGTGTAAATTCTGGGGACTGGGTTCTGACGGAACAGTCGGCGCCAACAAATCCGCCATAAAAATAATAGGAGACAATACAGGCCTTTTTGCCCAGGGCTATTTTGCCTATGATTCGAAAAAATCAGGCGGCATAACGGTTTCGCATCTCCGCTTCGGAAGCAAACCGATCCAGTCCACCTATCTTGTGAACGCAGCGGACTTCATCGCATGCCACAAGGCAAATTACGTTCAGATATACGATGTTCTTGAAGGCATAAAAGACGGCGGGACATTCCTTTTAAATTCTCCCTGGTCTTTAAATGAGATGGAGGAGCATATTCCTGCAAAAGTAAGAAGAACGATCGCTGAGAAGAAACTCAAATTTTTCAATGTTGATGCGGTGAAAATTGCAGGCGCGGTCGGGCTTGGCGTTATGATAAACATGATTATGCAGACCTCCTTCTTTAAACTCGCAAACGTAATTCCTTTTGAAGAGGCTATCTCTCTATTAAAAGACGAAATCAATAAGGTTTACGGGAAAAAAGGTGAAAAGATCGTCAAAATGAACACAGACGCAGTTGACCAGACCCTTGCGAACCTCGTTGAGATAAAATATCCGGAAACATGGAAAGAGGCGGGCGGAAAAACTGAAGGTGCGGCAGATGATCCGGAATTTGTGAAAAAAGTCATGCGTCCCATGCTTGCCCAGCAGGGAGACAACCTGCCGGTAAGCGCCTTCTCGCCGGACGGGCTTTTTCCCGTTGCGACATCGCAATATGAAAAACGCGGCGTTGCCATCAATGTCCCGGAATGGATAAAAGAGAACTGCATTCAGTGCAATCAGTGCTCTTTTGTCTGCCCCCACGCCGCCATAATCCCGGTTCTCGCAACGGATGAGGAGCTTAAAGCAGCGCCCGCATCCTTTGAGACTAAGCCGGCTGTCGGAAAGGAGCTTAAAGCCTATAAGTTCAGGATCCAGGTCAATACCCTGGACTGCCAGGGCTGCGGCAACTGTGCGGACATATGCCCATCCAAGAAGAAAGCCCTTTTTATGAAGCCGATTGATACCCAGACTCCGCTTCAGGTTCCGAATCACCAATTCTCTTTGACTGTTCCTGTAAGAGACAGCATTGTTTCAAGGGAGACGGTAAAAGGGAGCCAGTTCCAGAAGCCTCTCATGGAGTTTTCAGGAGCCTGTGCAGGATGCGGGGAAACTCCATACGTCAAAGTTTTAACACAGCTTTTCGGAGAGCGGATGATCATAGCCAATGCAACCGGCTGCACTTCCATATGGGGAGCTTCGGCTCCGTCTGTTCCCTACTGTGTTGATAAGAATGGACATGGACCGGCCTGGGGGAACTCTCTCTTTGAAGATGCAGCCGAATTCGGGTACGGAATCTCCATTGGAGTAGGACAGCGCCGGGAAAGGCTTGCAAATCTTATAAAAGAAGCTGTCGGCGCGGGAGTTCCGGATGAATTAAAAGCCGCCATGACAGGCTGGCTCGAGGGCATGAACAATGCCGAAACCTCAAAAACATACGGCAACCGGCTTAAAATACTGCTTGCAGATGTAAAAAGAACCTCTCTTCTGGACACGATTCTTTCAATGTCCGATCTCTTTGTTAAAAAATCGATCTGGGCATTCGGAGGCGACGGCTGGGCGTACGACATAGGTTTCGGCGGTCTTGATCACGTGATTGCGTCCGGCGAAGATATCAATATTCTTGTTCTGGATACGGAGGTTTACTCGAATACCGGCGGGCAGTCTTCAAAAGCGACACCGGTCGGCTCTGTCGCCAAATTTGCCGCCTCAGGCAAAAAAATGGGCAAAAAGGATCTCGGCAGAATCGCCATGACATACGGATACGTCTATGTGGCGTCTGTTGCCATGGGTGCAAGCAAGCAGCAGATGATGAAGGCCTTCATCGAGGCCGACAGATACCCGGGTCCTTCCCTTATAATCTGCTACGCGCCCTGCATAAACCAGGGAATCAAAAAGGGGATGGGCAAAACGCAGGAAGAGGAGAATCTGGCGGTTGCGTCAGGCTATTGGCCGCTCTACCGTTATAACCCGCTTCTTGCCGAAGAAGGCAAAAATCCGTTTATACTCGAATCGAAAGCTCCGGACGGAACCCTCCAGCAGTTCCTCTCCGGTGAAAACAGGTATGCATCACTTGAAAAGCAATTCCCGGATGAGTCCAAAAAGCTCCGCGAAAAGATAGAAAAGGATTATGCCGAAAGGTATGACATTTTAAAATCAATGGCCGGTCCTGTTTCGGACGAAGGAAAAGAAAAGGCGGAAGAGAAAGAAGAATAGCCTCTTTGTCATGAAAAGGAGGCCGCCTGTACGGTTCAGGCGGCCCCTTCATCATTCTTTTCCTGCGATTTAACCGAAGAAATAATTTCAAGAAAAGCGAAAAGCAGGCTCATGGTAAGCGGTCCGAGCAGGAATCCTATGGGGCCGAAATATCCGATTCCGCCCAGAACAGAGAGAAGAATGATAAAGGGATGCATCTGCATTCCGCGTCCTACAAGTTTAGGCCCTAAAAAATTATCGATAAGCCCGACCGCACCCACTCCCCACGCAAGAAGACCGAATCCCGGGAAAACTTTGCCGCTTAAGAAAAGGAACAGAATTGCAGGGATTAAAACAAGCGATGTTCCGACACCGGGAATCAGGGCGGCTACCGCAGCCACTGAACCCCACAGCACGGCATTTGGAACTCCGAAAACGGCAAATCCTGCCGAAGTCAAAGCCCCCTGAATGACGGCCACCGTGAGATTTCCTTTAATTACCGAATTGATTGCCGATTCGATTATATCGAAAATCTTCTCATCGTCAGTATCGGCAAGAGGACTCAGGCCGACAATTGTTTTTTTAAGCCTTTCTCCGTCTTTAAGCAGGTAGTAGAGAGCTGTGAGAAAAATAAAGAAGTTCAGTATTATTTTTGCAAAGTTAGAAAATATGTCTCCGAGATGCCGAACCAGCCAATCGAGCCCCTGTTTCAGATATTGATCAAAATCGGCGGAGAATTCCATCTGTGCCGGTATGAACCTTTGAACATAAATGATCAGCTTCCCGACCGCATTTAAAATATTATCTTTCCCACCCCCATCGGTTATAGAGACGTATAACAGCTGGGCTTCATTAAAAATCTGTATTCCCAGGAATATAACCGGCACAAGTATTATAACGACAATAATTACAGCGGTTATGAAGGCTGCTGTTCCCTTGCGTTTCCGTGTGATTCGAAGCACTCTTTTGTGAACCGGCTGAAACACAACGGCAAAAACCATTGCGATAATAATTGAATAGAAAAATGGACGAAAAATATAAAAAACAATAAGAATCGCCCCCGTAACGAGAGTCAGCAGATAATAAAACTGCGGTTTCTGGTTTTTCATTCAATTTCCTGCCGTTTTGCTTCGTTCGCCGGTTAGTATAGTTTTGTAAATATCAAATTAATAACTTATCAGCAATATTTTATTAAGATGCCCGCAGTGTGGATCTTCAATCTGAAATTCAGCGATTTCAAATCCATTCTCCGGAGCTTTTCCCGCAGGTTGGGCCTCTCTCGCTTGAAATTTATATTTAAATCAGTTATGTAAGGATCTCAACGTACTATTTCGGCGATAAGGGAGGAGAAAGAGATGGCATCAAACACCAAGGAAGGATCCGGCTCAGGCCGGCTCAGGTTTCGTGACGGGATTCAGCAACATTACCCGGACGTGTTGACGCCGGGGGCCCTCGATGCGCTGGAAGCACTGGCAGGGTTCAACCGAAAGCGCCGGCAGATCATGCACGCGCGCATCACGCGGCGGGCCGCGCGTTTTAAAGATGGCCGGCGGATCGGTTTTCTCGATCCGGCCGCTGCCATTGCGGGTGCTGGGATCACCGTGCAGCAGGCCCGCGCGGGCCAGTTCGACGGCTCGGATATCCCCCATGATCTTCAGTGCCAGTGGATACAGGGCACGGGCCCGGCCACCAGGCCGCGGTCAACAGTGGAGGCGGGTATCCGCAACGTCGCCTATGCCCTGCTCTCGGGCGCAGACGGCTGGATGTTCGATGGCGAGGATGCCCTCGGCCAGATCGATACCATGTCGCTGGACAATCAGCGCAACCTCGCGATCGCCTTTGCCCGCAAAGAGCCTTTCCTGCGCATCGCCGAAAACGTTGCCGCAGAGATGAACACCTGGGCCGAAGGCTTTTTCGGCCGCAAGACCATCAAGGACTGGAAGCAGCAGTTGGATTTTACCACCCGCATTTTCCGGCCCCGTGGCCTGCACCTTGACGACCGGCACATTTGTGACGGCAACGGCGAGGGTTTTTCGGCCGCGATTGTCGATACAGCGCTGTATGTGGCCAACAACCACCGGACCCTGCGCAGCCAGGGCCGCTCGATTGTCCTTTATCTGCCCAAGATTCAGACCGCCGAGGAAGCGGCCCTCTGGAACGACATCCTAGGCGGTCTGGAACAGCACCTCGGTCTTGCCGCCGGAACAGTGAAGGTCTACGTGCTGGTCGAGCAACTCGAAGCCTGTTACCAGTTGATGGAGATCCGGGCCGCCCTGGCCTGCCGTTTTGCCGGCTTCAACACCGGGCGCTGGGACTACATCAACAGTGTGGCCGACGCCCTGGCCTGGGACAAGACCTTCCACAATCCCAACATCGACGCCATCACCATGACCTACGGCTACATGAGGGTTTACGAAGACCGCGTGCGGCGTGCGGTCAATACGCCTGACCGCAACGGCCTTTTCGCCCTCTGGCAGGGGGGGATGGAACCCAACATTCCGGTGGGCTCGGAAAAGGGTGTGGCCGAAGCGATGAAGCGCGCTGTGGCGGGCGGTCAGCGCGAGCAGCAGGCCGGAGCCAGCGGCAAATGGGTGGCCCACTGGAAAATGGTCCACATCATCAGGCCGATCTGGGAAAAGGCAGGCGCTGTCAACCAACTGGGCCGCAGCTTTCCGTCGCTGACTTACGCCCAAGAGGACGCCGATGGACTGATTCTGCTTGAGCCGAGCCCACGCACGGTGCGCGGAGCCCGCGACCTGCTCTCGGTGGCACTGCAGTACGGCAACGCCTTTGGCCGGGGATTTCAGGCCGCGGCACTCAAGCCGGCCGATTTTTTCGGCAATGACGATGTGCTCTACCTGATGGAAGATATGGCCACCGGCGAGATCCGCCTGAGTATCCTCTGGGAGTGGCTGAACAAGCAGGCCTGTTTCACCGAAGACGACGCGGCCAGCGGCGTGAAGGCCGGGGACCCGCTCACACCCGGGTTCTTCGACAAGATGGTGGTCGAGGAGTACGAGAAGCTGCGCCGGGCGCAAAACAGGGATGTGCACGACGACTCCAAGAACACCACCCTGCCCATCGCCCTCGAGATCGTCGAGCGTTACGTTAAAAATTCGTTCAAGGCCCCCTGGTACGTTGACCTGCTCAACCTTAACCTTAACAACCATGACCTGGCACGCGCCCGCCGGCGTACAGAGGACTATTTTGCCGCCTTCGGACGCGACGGCACACGCCTGACGGCCAACCCGGATATAAACAGCCGAATTTCGAACATCGGGCCCGTTACACGGGTACATTGAATTTCGAATAACTGGAAAAATTGAGGCTGTTTGAGATTAAGGGATGCAGATATGCCGCTGCAATAGAAGTTACAGCTATAATTCCGGCAGAATGTGTCAACACATACCCTTACCTGCCCCTGATGTTAGTTATACAAAGGGTTTGTCTTAACCGGCGATTCTTTTGGGCCATCCGATTGCTTCGTCACACCATTTTGCAATGGAGAGTAGACGGTCGTCGGCCAATCGCGGTCCGATGATTTGCAATCCAAGAGGCAACCCCTGCGGGCCCTGTCCCGCCGGGATGGTAACGGCGGGGACCCCGCATAGGGACCAGATGGTGCAAAAAGCCGGATCTCCGGTCTGGGTGACGTCCGCGGGGGCCTGACCAGGGGCCGGCGGCGTGATAGCCGCGTCAACTCCGTTTAAAAAAGCATCCATATCCCCGGCGAGTTGATCCCTTTGTGCCAGGTCCCGGGCCAGGGCGGATTGCCCTATGCCCAACCCCTCATCGATAAGCTCGTTGAGACGCCGGCTGAGACGCCGGCGCTGGTGGCGCTGCAACTCGGCGAAACCCTTCGCCCCCTCGGCATACATAATGGTGCGGTGCACGGCGTGGGCGCGTTTGAAGGCCCGCGGCAACTCCTGTTCTTCCACGGTGGCGCCGGCGGCGCGCAGTCGCTCCACCAGTGCAAGGAAGTGGTCCCTGGCGTTTGTATCAGCCAGATGCCAGACCGGGGAGCGCACCGCGGCCAGTCGCGGGGGGCATGCCAAGGAGGGCACATCGCCGGATATGATAGAATTGATGCGGCCGGCAGCCGGGTCAGGGTCTTTTTTCTCCAGAACCGCTGCCAGAAGGGCGGCATCCGGTACGCTGCGGGTGAACACGCCCACCTGATCGAGGCTTGGGCTGAAGGGATGGATGCCGTCCAGCGGGATAAGGCCGGCGGTCGGCTTGTAGCCCACGACCCCGCAAAAAGCCGCAGGGCGAATCACCGACCCGTTGGTTTGGGTGCCGATCGCTGCGGGAACGAATCCCATGGCCACCGCTGCGGCCGAGCCGCTGGATGATCCTCCGGGTGTATGTGCCGGGTTCCATGGATTGCGGGTCTTGCCGGGGGTAAAGAAGGCAAACTCCGATGTGACGGTTTTGCCCATCACAAAGGCGCCGGCGGCCTCAAGACGCCGGACCACTGTGGCCGAGTTCCCGGGGACAAAACCTTCATAAATAGGAGACCCCATGGTGGTTGGAATGTCCTGGGTTTCCACGATGTCCTTGATCCCAACGCCGATGCCATGAAGGGGGCCAAGAGGCGCGCCGGACCGGCGTCTTTCATCGGCCAGGCAGGCCAGGTCCAGAGCTCTTGAAGAATCGATCCACTGGAAGGCATGCACCCTGTCTTCGTATGCATGTATCCGTTCCAGAAGCGCACGGGTGAGGTCTTCGCTGCTCAGATATCCCTTGTGAATGGCCCTGGCCGCTTCTTGTAGCCCCAGGGTGTAAAGAGCAGTTTTGATTTTCGATTTTGGATTTGAAAACAAAGAGCAGAATTCCTATCAGCCTTCAGCCTATTTACCTGAGCCGTCGCCTGACGGCTCAGGATTAAGCAGGTTGGGCGGTTTTCCTGTGGTCAGGGCTGCCACCAGGTTCCGGGCGGCCAGCATCGCCATGGCGTGCCTCGTGGCCGCCGATGAGCTGGCGATGTGAGGGGTGAGGACAACGTTTTTCATGGTAACCAGAGCAGGGTTCAATGCCGGTTCGTTTTCAAAAACGTCAAGTCCGGCGCCGGCCAGCCGGCCGCTTGTCAATGCCTCCACCAGGGCCGCGTCGTCAAGCACACCTCCTCGCGCAGCATTGATTAAAATAGCCCCCGATTTCATCATGGCCAGTTCCGGTCTGCCGATTATATGGTGGGTCGAAGGAGCGTAGGGTACATGAAGTGTGAGAATGTCGGCGCGGGTCAAAAGCTCATCCTTGCTTACGAATGTGGCGTTGCAGGCACGCTCTATATCAGGTTCCGCCTGCCTGGTGCTATTGTACAATACCGTCATGTCAAACCCCAAGGCTCTTCGCGCAACCTTGCTGCCTATACGGCCAAATCCAAGAATACCTAAAACAGCATGGTGCACGTCTGCGCCCAGGAACTGCTTGAGGTACCAGCCCTTCCACGCTCCCGAACGCAGATGGGCATCGGATTCCACTACCCGCCGGGCTGTTGCCAGGATCAGCGCCCAGGTGAAATCAGCCGTGCTGTCGTCAAGGACCCCGGGCGTGTTGGTGGCCATAACTCCAGCCCTGGAGCAGGCTAACAAGATCAATGTTGTTGAAGCCCACGGCAATATTGCAGGCGGCTTTGAGGGTGGGGCAACCGGAGAGCAGAGCCGTGTCCACTCGGTCCATCAGGGTGGTCATGACCCCGGACTTGTCGGCGAGATTTTTGGCCAGGGTCTGGGGATCCATGGGGATGTCGGACTGGTTGGCGCTCACCTCGAAGCGGCCCGCCAGATAATCCAGTACATCTTCAAAAATCTCCCGCGTAACAAGCACTTTCAACTTCATGAACTCATCCTCCTACCCTTTTCACACTATCGCAGCCCTCAGTGACCATACACCAGACTCGGCAACCATAACCCGATCGCCGGAAACATATACAGCAGGAATATAGCAAGCACCTGGATTGCCATGAACGGCATCATTCCCAGGAATATCTGGTTGAGGGTCACGTGTGGCGGAGCTACGCCCTTGAGATAAAATGCCGCCATCGCCACCGGGGGCGACAGGAACGCCGTCTGCAGGTTAAGCGCAACCAGCAGGCCGAAGAAGAGCGGATCGATATTAAAATGCGTCAGCAGCGGGAGAAAGATCGGCATAAAGATCACAATGATCTCGGTCCATTCCAGAGGCCAGCCGAGCAGGAAGATGACAATCTGGGCGAGGAGCATGAATTGTACGGGCGACATGTCAAGCGATTTCACCCATACATTGATGATCTCCTGACCGCCCAAGAGCGCGAACGCCCCGGCGAAAATGCCTGAACCAACGAACAGCCAGCACACCATTGCGCTGGTTTTGGCAGTGAGAAAGACTGCTTCCTTGAGCATCGTCATATTAAATCGCCCGTAAGCAGCCGCAAGGAACATGCCTCCGAACGAACCCATCGCTGCTGCTTCGGTAGGTGTCGCAAGCCCCATAATAATGGAACCGAGCACTCCGAGGATCAGGAATGCCAGCGGGAAGAACGATCCCAACAGCATCTTGAAAATCTCTAGTCGGACAAAGCTGAATATCGCATAAAAAACCGCAAGTCCCGCAAGGCAAATGGCCAGAGCGATCCAATAGCTTGTCGGGGCTGGCAGGCGCTCGGCAGGCGCAGGCGCGGCGACCGTTGCAGGCGCTGCCGGGGGCGGCACAGCCGTCTCGGCAGGCGGTTGCGGGGTTTCCACATCAGTGCCTGCCGTAACCGGAGTCTCCTGGCTGCCTTCGGCCGGGGGTTCCTGCAGACCACCCTGCTCTTCCGGTTCCTGCAAGCCTCCTGCCTGAGTTTCGACTATATCGGTCGTATCCATGGAGCCCATTTCCTGCAAGCCGGTCGTATCCACCACTTTCGGTGCCGTCACGAAAAGATAGATGGAGCCCATAAGCAGCGCGGCCGCCAGAAAAGGCAGAAGTGCAATAAAAAGGTGCCTGAGCAGCGTGGGCATAGGAATGTCGGCATTGCGATTGCCCTTGATCGCGCCGATCAGCCCCACCAGGACGTTATTGCTCCCAGCCCTGGTAATCACTTCCGCGAATTTGGGAAGCGGCACGTACTTGTCTTCTTCGGAGAGCGGCGGCGCGACGCGGGGTTTGATCTTTGCGTAGACGATGATATAGCCGACGTATAATCCCGCCAGCATGATGCCTGGGAAGAATGCCCCGGCATAAAGCTGCATCACAGATACACCGGCTGTGGCGCCATAGAGGATCAGAAGCACCGACGGCGGGATCAGGATGCCGAGGGTGCCGCCCGCGGTCACGGCGCCCGCCGCCAGCCGGGTGTTATATCCAGCCTTGAGCATCGCCGGAAAGGCGAGCAGGCCCATCAGCGTTACTACCGCGCCGATGATGCCGGTTGCGGTGGCGAAGATTGCACAGGTCACGATCGTTGCCACGGCCAGCGATCCGGGTATGCGCGCGGTCGCAAGATGCAGGCTCTTGAACAGAGCTTGTATCAGATTGGCACGCTCCACCAGGTACCCCATGAAGACAAACAGGGGAACGGAGATTAAAACGTCGTTGTTCATGACCCAATAGGCGCGCTGGACCATCAAATCGAGCGTCTGTTGCACTGCCGTTGCTGGGTTTGCGCTGTAATAGGCAAACCAGGCGAACATCGTGCCCATGCCCATCAGCGTAAAGGCGGTGGGAAAGCCGAGCATGATCGCCACGACAATCAGCGCCAGCATCAAAAGACCCAGGTGGCCGTTGGTCATCTGCTCCGGCGACGGCATCATTACGAACAAAGCAATCACGACCGCGGCCATGATCGAGAGTCCGAAC
>JAUYEO010000019.1 GCA_030689795.1 Desulfobacterales bacterium
CAACCACCTTTCGGGTGACCTTAAGAAAATCCGGATACATAGAAGGTGAATCGAACATCCGGACATAAACGATAAGCGCCATGTCCCCGTTTATTCTCACATCTTCAAGAATACGGCTGACGTTTATATAATCTTTACGACTGAAAGAAAGCCCCCTGTTGATAATGGACAGAAGTCTTGCTTCGGCTTCTTCCGAAGGATATTTGAAAATTTTCATATTATGAATTCCTTATAGTTTATGACTTTATAAAATCCTCATTGATAATATCTTTAAGATATGAAGCCCCTTTTTGTCAACAACCCGGCGCACAATCAATTAAATAATTATAACTGTTCAGGAGGCAGGAACCCTGGCAGTTGCAAATAATTTAAAAATACTGATTGACATGCTATCCTCAATCTGCTGAATTAGAAACTTCCTAAAAAATATAAATTCTCATGAATATGGGAATAAAACTGATAAATAAACGGAGGCAGATTATGAAGGAGAACAGAATTTACAATTTTAACGCAGGGCCGGCTGCCCTGCCCTTAAGTGTTCTTGAAGAAGTAAAGGAATCTTTCCTGAATTTCGCGGGATCCGGCATGTCCATAACCGAAATAAGCCACAGGTCAAAACTCTTTGACGAGGTTATAAATGATGCGGTTCTGCGGACAAAAAGACTTTTAAAGCTTGATGACAGGTATCAGGTTCTCTTCCTTCAGGGAGGCGCAAGCCTTCAGTTTACAATGATCCCGATGAACCTGCTCCCTGACGGCAAAACAGCCGATTATGTCGATACGGGAACATGGTCCTCAAAGGCTATTAAAGAGGCTCAGATACTCGGCAAAAACATTAAAGTCGTCGCATCTTCAAAGGATAAAAATTATTCGTATATTCCCGGGAACGTAAAGTTTAACAGTGATGCGGTTTATGTTCACATTACATCCAATAACACGATAAAAGGAACCCAGTGGGCCAGTTTTCCTGATACAAAGGGAATTCCGCTTGTAGCCGACATGTCTTCCGATATAATGAGCAGGACTTTTGATCCGAAACCGTTCGGCCTGATATATGCCGGCGCTCAGAAAAACATCGGCCCTGCCGGTGTCTGCATGGTGATAATTCGTGAAGATCTGCTGAAGATGGTACCGGAGAATCTTCCATCAATGCTGAAATACACAACCTTTTCTTCATCGAATTCACTCTACAATACTCCGCCCTGTTTTTCGATATATGTAATTCAGCTTGTCCTGAAATGGCTGGAAGAGACCATCGGCGGTCTCGATAAAATTGAAGAGATCAATAAGGAAAAAGCCCGGCTTTTATACGAAACCTTCGATTCGGGCAACTTTTATAAAGGAACCGCCGAAAAAGGGAGCCGCTCTCTGATGAATGTGACCTTCCGGCTCCCGAACGAAGAGCTTGAAGGAAAATTTATACAGGAAGCGACCAAAAACGGGTTCGGCGGATTAAAAGGGCATCGTTCCGTCGGTGGTTGCCGAGCATCCATTTATAACGCGACAACTATAGATGCGATTAGAGCCCTTATCGGGTTCATGAAAGAGTTTGAAAAGAAAAACGGGTAAAACCGGCATCAGACGGCAAAGTAAAAAGCTCATTATGCAAGGCGCGCGAATCTTGAGGAATGAAGCGTACGTATTGGTACGCTGCAATGACGAAAGATGAAGCGCAACACAGCAGAATGACTTTTTACGAAGCCGTCAAAAATTAAATTCCGCGACAATGAATGTATGATCCGACGGCCTTTCCGCAAGCCTTGGCGCCTTATCTATCCAGGCTGAAACGGACTTTTCCGCAAGACTTCTTGTGGCGCATATATGATCAAGCCTCCAGCCAAGACCCCTTTTAACCGAATTTGGAATCCGGTAATCCCAGAAAGTAAACTCCTTTTCCTCGGGCTTGTGAATTCTATATACGTCGGTAAATCCCCAGTTCATTACATTCGACAAGGCTTCATGCTCCCGCGGATGATAACCGACGCTTCCAAGTAATTTTACAGGATCATAAACATCGATGGGTTGCGGAGCGACATTAAAATCCCCTACCCATACCACCTGCGTATCCGGAGTAAAATTATTTTCAAAATATTTCAGCAGACGGTCAAACCAGGCAATCTTATAAATGAATTGTTCGGATCCCGGGTCTCTTCCCTGGGGTATGTAAGTGTTGACTACAACAATATCATTAAAAAAAGCCGTGGCAATCCTTGGTTTTTCGGCTTCATCATCATCGCCCAACCCGAATTCGGCCCTAGACGGAACCTCTCTGCTTATGATTGCAACGCCGTTGTAACTTTTCTGGCCTTTATATGTGCAATGATATCCTTTTTTTTCAAAAGTATCCTTCGGAAATTCGTCATCCTGCACTTTTGTTTCCTGCATGCAGAGTATATCCGGAGATTCCTTTTCAATCCAGTCAAGTATCACAGGCATTCTTGCCCTGATTCCATTGACGTTAAAGCTTGCGATTTTCAAGGTTTGGCCTTTTTTTATGTTTCTTGACAAATTAATGTTGTTATGAGAATTGATTCAATAGTTTTAAATACTGAAACATCCTGCCTTTATCAAATAAAAAAATTAAACCGTTTCAACCCAACCAAAGGAGGTCGCTTATGGACAAGATTCTAAGAATTAACATGGGCGCAGACGGAGGCCCCAAAACTACAACCGGCTCACTCGGCAATTATGCGGGCCTCGGAGGAAGAGCCATGACTTCCGCCATAGTCGCAAAAGAGGTCCCTCCATTGTGTCATCCCCTCAGTGCGGAAAACAAGCTTGTAATTGCACCGGGACTCCTGAGCGGATCCCTTGCCGCGATGTCGGGCCGGATATCCGTAGGTTGTAAAAGCCCTCTCACGGGCGGCATTAAAGAGGCCAATTCAGGCGGACAGGCCGCCCAGGTGCTGGGACGGCTCGGCTATGCGGCGATCGTTCTTGAAGGAGCGCCGAAAAGCGAAACAATCTATAAAGTTTTCATAAATAAGGACGGTGTTAAGATAGCCGCCGATAACAGCCTTAAAATGCTCGGCAACTATGATCTTGTTGAGAAAATGAAAAAGGAATACGGGGACAAGATAGCCTGCATATCGATCGGACCTGCCGGAGAGATGAAGATGTCGGCGGCTTCTGTTGCATTTACGGATATGGAGCTGAGGCCGACCCGCCATGCAGGCCGCGGAGGAGTCGGCGCTGTGATGGGCGCAAAAGGCGTAAAAGTCATTGTTTTGGACGATACGGGCATGCCGAACAGAAGTCCGAAAAATCCCGAAAAATTCAAAGAAGCCAATAAAAATTTCGTCCAGGGACTTAAAAAACACCCTGTCACCGGTGAAGGCCTTCCTGCTTATGGAACTAATGTTCTGACCAACGTAATCAATGAAGCGGGCGGATTTCCTACAAACAATTTCAAAACCGGGCGCTTTGCAGGTGCTTCAAAAATCAGCGGCGAAACTCAGGCAGCTACTGAACAGGCACGCGGCGGAGTCGTAACCCACGGCTGCCATAAAGGCTGTGTTATCAAATGCTCCGGAATATACAACGACAAGGATGGTAATTTTTTAACAAAGCAGCCCGAATATGAAACTATCTGGGCTCATGGCGCAAACTGCGGAATTGATGACCTCGACGCAATCGCGATGATGGACCGCATGGACGACGATTACGGTATTGACACCATAGAAATGGGCGCCACAATTGCCGTTGCCATGGATGCGGGTCTTGCAAAATTCGGAGACGCAAAGGCTGCAATTAACCTTGTAAAAGAGGTGGGAAAAGGAACTCACCTTGGCCGTATTCTTGGAAATGGCGCTGCGGTTACCGGCAAAGTATTCGGCGTGGAAAGGGTTCCGGTCGTGAAAGGACAATCGATGCCGGCCTATGATCCAAGGGCTGTTCAGGGTATGGGCGTCACTTACGCGACATCTACGATGGGCGCCGATCATACGGCAGGTTACGCGGTTACCGCAAACATACTCGGTGTTGGAGGCAAGGTTGACGCGCTGAAACCTGAAGGGCAGATTGATCTTTCAAGGAATCTCCAGATCGCAACTGCAGCAATCGACTCCACGGGAATGTGCCTCTTCATTGCATTTGCGATTCTCGACCAGCCGGATACTTTCCAGGCATTACTGGATCTTCTCAGCGGATTTACCGGCGCGAATCTGACTGGTGATGATGTGGTCGCCCTCGGGAAATCGGTGCTGAAGAATGAAAGAGAATTCAACTTTGAGGCAGGATTTTCTTCAAAGCACGACCGGCTCCCTGATTACTTTAAAAACGAGCCGCTCCCGCCGCATAACGTGACATTTGCAGTCAAGGACGAGGATCTCGACAAAGTCTTCAACTGGTAAAATATTTTTGAAAGGGAGACCTTTTCGGGGGTCTCCCTTTTATTTATGTTTTAATAATATTGATCGCCATGAATAGTTCAGCTTTTCCATCTCTTCTGTTATCCTTTGAACCGGGCCGGATTTCTATCTTTTTCCAGCTTCTTGAAAACGGTTTCATCATAAAGGAAAAAGTCGGCTGCAGTGTTAAAGAGTTCTTATGCAACCGGATGTTTATCGAACAGGACTATCTCGACAAGAAAATCCAGACAATTTTCCTGAATGGAAAGCCTGTTGACGATGTTAATTCTGCAATAGTTAAAGACGGCTCAGCGATCTCCCTTTCTGCCGCAATGCCCGGCCTTGCCGGCGCAACGATGAGAAGAGGCGGCACATTGGCGTCCATGCGAAGCGGAATCTCCTGTGTTCCTGCGGAAACAGGCTCCGATTCATGTGAAGGAAAAGTAACAATAAAATTTTTTAATCTCATATCAAAAGAACTCGGACCGGAATTTTTAAACCGCGGCGTCATAATAGATGGAAAGACCCTTGCCGGATTTATCGTCGCAAACAAGAAGATAATTGAAGCAGGGCTTTTTTCGGCTGAAACGGACGGCATCAAAATAGAAACAGAAAAGCTTTTTGATATAAAGTTCGAAAATATTGAAGAAATTCTTCTGAAGGTAGTCCGGAATTAAAATAATAGGGGCTGCCTTTTCAGGCATCCCCTATTTTATCGCATTAGACCTGTTTTTTCGCTTGAACCCTCGAACCCTTGGACATTATTCTATTCATACAATTCCGGATTACTTATAGTTATAATATAGCTAACTAATTGATATCAAATACTAATAATAAAATAATGATTGACCCGCAAAATGCCGTATGGTAATCACAAATCCAACCAAATTATGAATCACAATCAGAATAATATTCTTTCAATTTCATGCTTATTTCATAGCTTGATGTCTTAAAGAAGCGTTTGTTTTTTTACCAGGTAAGCTGAAGGTGAGAGTCTTCAGGCGCAGGGCATGAGGCACGAAACGTAAGGCGTGTAAAAACGGTAAGCAGATCAGCACGGCGTGGGCGGAATATTGTGGAGGAATTGGGGCTTAGTCCCGAAAAGCATAGAAACGCATAATTACATGGGCGTCCCCATGGTGCCCATCAACATCTACCGACCCGGAGGGTAACACACAGACCCGTATCGGCAGTTTTGAGAAAGCAGACGGTACAACGGGGCAGATTGCAAACTTCAACCTTCAGAGAGATACGACCTATACTATTGCAAACGAATGGCTTGAAGTGCCGGAAGATATTGCGGCTCTGCCTGATCTTCAGGGATTCGGTAATGTTTACGACCTTCAGCAATCTATTGTAAGAGACACAAGCGGGCAACTGAAAAGTTTGGTTGAGCAGTTTATTGCCACGACCGATGTCAACGTCAGAAAAAACATCCTGGATCAGATTATTTTTAGGTGGGCTGGAACCGAAGGGATAGCTGCAAACAGCAGGGGCGTAAATATTGATGCCCGCAAACTTGCGGCGCTTGAGAAGTTCTTCGGCCAGGCGTTTGTCGGTGCAAACGGCGCAAACCCGACATCTGCGGCTGCTATTCCTCTGAACGAATCATACCGCGGACTTTCTGAGATAGGAATATGATAAAGGAGGTTTTAAGAATGGAAAATAAACTAAAAAAAATAATAAAAAATATTAGACTTTTATCATTTGCGCTTGTGCTCCTGTTTCTGTTGCTCTTATCGTTGCAACTGACAGTTATCCAAATTTCAACGGCATATGCCAAAACACTTCAGAAAAGTTCGGAGGCATATCCTGATACTCCAGAACGAGTTGTAATAGCGTTTATTGAGACAGGGTTTAGTAGTGAAGCGAATGAAGAATTGAATAAATATTTTCCCAATAACGATGACATAAAGTCTATCCGTAAAACCCGTATTATAGACCTTAGTAAGGAGTGGGGTTATGCTTCAGATCGCACTCACATTGCAACAGGCTATGAAATCAAAGAGGTGAAAAAGGACAACAATAAGGCATCAGTAATAATAACATATAAACGTCTTGGTTGGAAATGGCAGCGGCCTATTGATATAAAAGAATGTAGAGAATCACGATTCACGAAGGATAAAGAGGGCTGTAAAATTTTGCATATTACAAATGATATACAGGAAGTGACTTATCGTCTGGCAAAACCAGGAAAATTCTGGAGAATAATTAACGTTTATGAACCTCGTGTTTCGGTAGATATAGCTATTAAAGAATTAAACAGATTGAAAGGTATCGATTGGACAAATGATGATCCACGAGGACCAGGCCCATCAGATAAACAGAAAACAGAAATTGAAGAGGCTATAAATCATTTGGAAAAATATCTGATAAATGAAAAAGAGGTGATGAAATGATAAGTGGCGAAGAAATACTTAATAAGGCAAAAGAGCTTGCAGAAAATGCAGAGCGCAAAGAAGGTGGCAATGGTTTTGATACGGATGGTGATGGCAAATCAGAGTACGATTGCTCAGGCTTAGTGTTAGATGCTATGCGAAAAGTCGGATATCCACTTTCTAAGGACTACTCGGCTGGGAATCTAAAAGAATCAGGGCTTTTTGATGTTGTC
>JAUYEO010000032.1 GCA_030689795.1 Desulfobacterales bacterium
TTACCTTTACGGCCGCAGCAGCAAAAAACATGAGGGACAGGATTTCGGATTTTAACAAACCTGATCTCTACCTTTCTTACAAGAAACAGCCTAAACACATTAGGACAATGCACAGCTTGGGATATAAGATTGTAAGGGAGAATGCCACAGCGATTGGTCTTAAGGATATTGTTAAGGTTGTTACAAGCGAACGGCTTAGAAATATTCTCATTGGAGATGCAGCGCAACTTGCTGGTCATGATAGGAATGATGGTAAGGAATCAGAGAGGTGTAGGCAGTTCGGCGTGTGCAATTTTTCAGCCGAGGATAAGAAATGCCAGATCTGCAGAACGTATAAAAGTATCCTCAGGAGCTGTTCAGCCATCGATTATGACGAACAGATTCTTTTGGCATGTGATCTTTTAAGAGAGAATGCTGAGCTTTTGGCAAAGTACCAATCGCAATGCAGGCATTTGCTGATAGATGAGTACCAGGATATTAATGCAGCACAGTTTAACCTTATCAACATGTTATCGAATGGACAGAGGGATGGTCTTTTTGTTGTAGGGGATGATGACCAAAGTATCTATTCGTGGAGAGGCGGCTCGCCTGAGTTTATTAGAGGATTTGAGAAATTTTTTGGTGAGGAATCAAGGATTGAAACTTTGAGGAAATCTTATCGCTGCCATAAGAATGTTCTTGAGGGTTCAATGTCAATTGTGAAAAAATTTGATGCACATAGGAGGAATAAGGGCGAGTTTGAATATGCTGTCGAGGATGGTCCTAAAATTCAGATTCATAACGCTCCAAGCGATGATAAGGAAGCGGTGTTGGTGCGGTCTATTGTTGAGAGAGTTTTGCCTTCTATGGATGTGCTGATATTGTTTCCGCATAAGAGTTTCTCCTCAGCAGTTACTCAGGAGCTTAGAAAAGCTGGAATAGGTTTTTCCGCTCCTTTTGTTTTGCCAGGAGAGGGGCTTCCTCTCATCTCGGTCCTTTCCGATTGGTTGGTGGATTATGGTGACAGTCTGGCGTTTCGTGAACTTTTAGAGGCATTGATTGATAATCCCGCGAGTGGGATTCCATCCAGATTGGTAAGGAAAGCTGAAAAGAAAGAAGAAAGGCAGGAAGCCTTCAGGAAAATAAGCTGTCTCTGGGAGCGTGTCATTAAGGAATCAGTACCAAGCCTGTGGGGAAGCCTTGATGTTGAGAAGGAAAATGATGTGCTGTACAGGATAGCATTTGATAAGTTTTCGGAAGTGCTCGCTCTTTATAATAATACGAATGATCCTGCGAGCTTTGTTGCTCAAATTATAAACACCTTAGTACCGTGGAAACAGACATCAGGTTTCTTAAAGGAGGTGGATAGTTGGGTTGACACATCAGCTCTATTTTCAAGTCGAACCCAGGGTACGGATGTTCAGTTGATGACGTTGCAAGGAGCTAAAGGTTTGGAAGCGAAGGTTGTCTGTGTTATCGGATTGGAGGATGGTATCATACCAAAAGGCGACGCTGATGAAAATGCACTGGCAGAGCAGAGTCGACTTATGTTCGTTTCCATGACAAGGGCTATCGTGGAACTCCATCTTTTTCATGCTCGGAAGAGATCCGGTGGCTTGATTTTTAAAAGCCCTTACAAAAAAGGTGGGCCTCCCGATATTAACAGATCGCGGTTTCTGGGTTATGTTCCTAATGAGTACAAAGAAGACAAATACCACCCTGCATAAACATGAGTCATCGGAATCGCGACTTGACATCTGACAAATCGGGAGTCGATGCATTGATTTTCAACGATAAAACTCTGGACATGCTTCATTAACAGGAACATTGCCATGCCCGTACGCAATTTGCACAAGAACTCGTTTGACGAAGGGACACTCGACAAGCTGGATCTTTACCGGGAGTACCTGCGTGAGTGGCTGCCGGTGTTCATCAATGGATCATCTACCTGCTGGGATCGAATTCTGATATTAGAGAAAACTTGTGTGCTGAACTAAATAACACTTGTGGGGAGAATCTGAAGGGGATCGGCTATGAGTTCTGATCTGATTATTGATAAGGAATATAAATCCTGGCTGTCTGGTATAAAGCTCAAAGTCCGGAATGTGCAAATCAAGGCGGCTTTAAAGGTACAGACCGAGCTTCTCAATTTCTACTGGGAGCTTGGCGCCGACATAGTGGTAAAACAGACAAAGGCCAGGTGGGGAGATGGGCTGATTAAACAACTCAGCAGAGATTTAATGGCTGAATTTCCTGAAATGAAGGGCTTTTCCAAGAGAAATCTGGAGCTTATACGACAATGGTATCAGTTCTACAGTTCAGCAACCCTATCAAACCAAATTACGCAACAAGCTGTTTCGCAATTACCGGCAGAGCAAAAAGTCAAACAACCTGTCGGACAAATTCATGATGCTGAAAAAAGCCAACAAGTTGTTGACCAAATAGAACAACCGGCTTTCCCTCAGATCACTCAAATTCCCTGGGGGCACAACATAGCCATTATTGCCAAATGCAAAAATATCGATGAAGCGCTCTATTATGTGCAGTGTACCATCTCCCACAACTGGAGCCGCAGCGTTCTGGTGCACCAGATAGAAAGCGGTCTGTATAAAAGGGAAGGCAGGTCGGTGCACAATTTTGCCCTTACCCTGCCAAAACCCCAATCCGATCTTGCCGTTCAGACACTCAAAGACCCCTATATCTTCGATTTCCTTATAATGACCAAGGACTACACTGAACGGGATCTCGAAAATGCCTTGGTCTCTCATGTCAGACAGTTTTTGCTTGAGCTGGGTGTAGGCTTCGCATATATGGGTCAACAGATTGCCATGCAGGTCGGCGAGCGGGAATTTTTTGTCGATTTGCTCTTTTATCATACAAAACTGCATTGCTATGTCGTTGTTGAGTTAAAGGTCGTTGACTTCGAGCCTGAGCATGCCGGGAAGCTCAATTTTTACATGAAGGCTATCGACAGCCAACTGAGAACCGAGCATGATCAGCCAACCATCGGCATCCTTATCTGCAAAAAGAAAGATAGAATCGTTGCCGAATATGCCCTAAGCGATATCAATAAGCCTATTGGTGTTTCTGAATACCGATTAACCGAAAGCATTCCCGATACTTTCAGGGAAAGCTTGCCAACCGTAGAGCAAATTGAGGCGGAGCTAGGGGAGAGCGGTGATAAGTTCTAGGAAATCAGTCAATATATGTGTATGTCAATACGAGAAGGAACGCATGAAGCCAGAGTAGCGGGGGTTCTTCATGAATGCTGTTTATAAATCTATGCCGTTAAATCTGAAAAAAATGAAATCAAATTCATCGGTAGCAATAATTGACCGCGAAAACAGACAGTATCCGGAGATACTGATTAAACGTCTGGGCAAAGATGCCCCGGACAGATTATGGGTTATCGGCAACCCGGAACTGCTTACCCTGTCTAAGACCGCTCTTTTCTGCTCGGGGCGTTGCCCCGGCGATGCCATTCTTGCGGCTTATGACCAGGCTCAGCAATGGCGGGAGAAGGGGCGTTGCGTCATCAGCGGTTTCCATTCAGCTATCGAGAGGGAGTGTCTGAACATATTGTTGCGCGGCTTGCAACCTGTTGTCATCTGTCCGGCACGCAGTATCGAAAATATGCGCATACCCGGAATATGGCGGCCTGCCGTTGCGGAGGGCCGTGTTCTGATGCTTTCGATGTTCTCCGCTTCAGAACACCGTATGACCGCAAAACTATCCACACAGAGAAATCAGATGGTTGCGGCACTGGCAGACGAAATCTTTTTTATTCACATCACACCGGGCGGCCGATCGGCTCAACTTCTCGAACAAGCATCCAATTTGGGTATTCCGATTTATGGCGTTAATGGGGTCTGAGGTCAAGCAATGATAACCAATAGATATAATATGGATATAATGTAAATATTTCTCTTATTTCGGAGCTATATTGAGCTTTTAAAGGCCAAAAAAGCATTATTGGTTATTTCCGGTGTAGGCAGCATAAAGAATTTAGAGAATAAATGGGGGAGTAAACGCCCTGCTCAAATTAATTGCCAAGAGGATAAACGAAAGCCACAATCATCTTGAAACCCTAAAAAGAGAGTTTGAAAACTCAAGCAGTTAAAGTCCGGCCTCCAAGACGATCTTCTCACTGGCCGGGTTCGTGTTCCGGAAACCATTATGGAAAAAGCGGTGAAAGCATGAAGTAGAAAAAACAATTGATCTGTAACAGTACGGCGGAGTTTCTTATTTTTACCGGCCAGGCCGGGGAGCAGAGCATAGAGGCCCGTTATGAGGATGAAACCATCTGGCTGTCGCAGAAGCTGATGGCGACCCTGTTCGATGTCGATGTGCGAACCGTGAGTGAGCACATGAAAAACATCTTTCAAAGCGGCGAATTACAGGAAGATTCAGTTATCCGGAAATTCCGGAATACTGCTGCTGACGGTAAAAGTTATCTGACGCAGTTTTACAACCTCGATGCCATTATCTCCGTGGGTTACCGCATCAATTCCGTGCGGGCAACCCAGTTCCGGCAGTGGGCGACACCTGGCTGGGCCCGTGCATTCATCCACTATAAATCTCATCTATGCAGTCTCAACAGCCAGTGGCATAAACGCTGTGTTTTCCATGGATTGGGCGGCAAACAGCAGGCATGCCTGTATATCTTCCTGAGCCAGCCCGTCATATTCCTGCATAATTTCTGCTACAGTTGTGCCATGAGCCAGCAAGCCAAGAATGTATTCAACCGTAAGCCTCGTCCCTTTGATCACTGGCTTGCCTACCATAACTTTAGGATTAAAAGTTATGCGATCAAGTAACTTTTGTTCTTTCATAAACGATTACCTCCTGAAATTATGATATAAGACTTGCAGCCAGCTGTCAAACAATCAAAGGCTGTTTGACGAGATCCGTGGTCAGCTGAGAGGTGTGCCGGGTTTTACCTTCCTGTCCAGAGTTGCAACAGTGCAGCCGTTTTCATCTGTTGCTGCCAGCAGCATCCCGTTTGATATAATTCCCATTATCTTAGCGGGTTTAAGATTTGCAACCACCACCACCTGTTTCCCGACAAGCTCTTCCGGAGAATAGCTTGAGGCAATGCCTGCAACAATAGTTCTTGTTTCACCCAGATCGATCTCAAGTTTAAGGATCTTTTTCGCTCCTGGAATCGATTCCGCGCCGGTTATGGTTGCAACCCTTAAATCAATTTTGACAAGCTGTTCTATAGTTATTTCCGGTTTGATTTCAGGTGTTAAAACACCTGCCTTTTTCTCGGGCATTGAAGATTCATCCTTTTTCCTGTCGATCCTGGGGAAAAGAGAGATTGATTTTGGAAGGCTTGTACCGGCTTTAATGCTGTTCCAGGTTTTAAGGCGCTTCATATCATAAAACGAATCGTCCGGATTTTGTCCCAGATGATACTGCATGGTTTTTGCCGTGTCCGGCATGACCGGATAAATGAGACCCGATACGGTTCTCAATCCTTCAAGAAGACTTGATATGACGAATTCGAGCTGTTTTCTGCCTGATTTCTTTTTTGCGAGCACCCATGGCGCAGTAATATCTACATATTTATTCATAAGGCTTATGAAGTCCCAGACAGAAATCAAAGCCTTGTGAAAAGAGAAGCTCTCCATGGCTTTTTCATATTCTTCAACAAACGCGAATGCCTGTGACTTTAAGCCGCCCTCCAGTTCGCTTTCGGTTTCAGGGTCCGTTTGCGGGACGATGCCTCCGAAATATTTATGAACCATTGTAATGACCCGCGAGAACAGATTTCCAAGATCATTCGCAAGGTCCGAATTCAACCGTAAAACGAGCGCCTCTTCGTTGAAACCGGAATCAAGGCCGAACACCATCTCTCTCATCAGAAAATATCTGAAGGCGTCAAGGCCGTATTTGTTTTTAAGAGAAAGAGGTTCTACGACATTTCCAAGACTCTTTGACATCTTGCTCTGATCGACATTCCAGTAACCGTGAACATTAAGGTGCCTGTATACGGGTATTCCGGCCGCCTTGAGCATTATGGGCCAGTATATTCCGTGAGGTTTTAAAATATCCTTTGCAACAATATGCTGGGCTGCAGGCCAGAATTTCCTGAAAAGTGCGCCGTCGGGGTAGCCGAGAGCCGATACATAATTGAGCAAGGCGTCGAACCAGACGTAGGTTACATATTTATCATCGAAAGGAAGCGGTATGCCCCATTCGAGACGGGTTTTCGGGCGTGAGATGCATAAGTCTTCCAGCGGCTCTTTTAAAAAGGAGAGGACTTCATTTTTATATCTTTCGGGGCGGATGAATTCGGGATTTTTCCTGATGTGATCGATGAGCCAGTCCTGGTAACGGCTCATTCTGAAAAAATAGTTGGATTCCCTTATCAATTCCGGTTCCGTTTTGTGATCGGGACATTTCCCGTCGGAAAGCTCTCTCTCGGTGTAGAAGCGTTCGCAGCCGAAACAGTACAGCCCTTCATATTCGGAAAAATAGATATCTCCGGAATCATTAATTTTTTTCAGTATATGCTCAACGACTGCGATGTGAGAGGGATCTGTCGTGCGAATGAACGCATTGTAACTAATGTTCAATTCGGGCCACAGGTCTTTAAAAAGCCTGCTTATTTTATCCGAATATACTCCAGGGCTCAAATTCTCCCTTTCCGCCGCGCGCACGACTTTGTCTCCATGTTCATCCGTGCCTGTCAACAGAAAGGTGTCTTTGTTCTGCATTCTATGATAACGGCAAACAACATCGGCGACAATTGTCGTATATGCATGCCCGAGATGTGGTTTGGCATTCACATAATAAATCGGGGTTGTGATATAAAATGGATTCTTCATTTCATTCCGTATTATTGTTCAGAACAACATTCTCATAATCTTCTTCCGGGAGCATATCAATATCTTCAATTTTAACGTACTCATCGCCCGCCGGTTGACTTTCAATCGATTTATCCGGCGGGAGCTCCGGGAATATTCCATGTTCAAATGTCAGGCAGCACATAAGCCTGCCGCACTGGCCGGAAATTTTAGTCGGATTCAGGGAAAGACTCTGTTCTTTTGCCATCCTTATTGAAACGGGCCCGAATTTATCCATGAATAGCGAACAGCAGATTTCACGGCCGCACCTCCCGAGTCCCCCGCACATCTTGGCCTGATTACGGATTCCCACCTGCCTCATTTCAATCCTGACGCCCAGCTCTTTTACAAGCGTTTTAACCAGTTGCCTGAAATCCACGCGTCCTTCTGCGGTAAAATAAAATGTGAGTTTGCTTGCGTCGAAAGAGTTTTCTACCGAGAAAAGACTCATTTTAAGGTCAAGCTCTTTTACATTTTTGAGGCAAAAAGCATACGCATTTTGTTCCGTCTCCTTGTTTTTCGCTTTTTGCTGATAATCCTTTTCATTTGCCAGGCGAATCACTTTTTTAAGCGGTTTATCATGCGGGAGATCGGAATGGGCAGGCGCGACTGCTACCGTCCCTAAGCTTATCCCCTGCTCGGTTTCAACGATAACGTGATTTTCAACATTGAGTACAAATACGCCGCAGTCAAAGTCATATACTTTTCCGGCGGGCTTGAATCTGATGCCGACAACTTTCATATGTTAAGTCCACAAGTAACTACTCAGCCACAGATCTACGCTGATCATCGCTGATATTTTTTCTTTTATTATAGTTATTCAGGTTATTTAGACTGTAGGCTGAAGGTCTTTAGGCTGTAGGCTTTTAGGGATAAATCCTACAGTCTAACAGCCTTCAGCCTATCTCCTACAGCCTATCCACCTGGGCTGTTACTTTGTACAAGCCTCAGTACCAGGGTTTCCGCAGTAAGCCTTAAATTTGCATTTGCCAGGATGTTTTTACGGGCAATCCGGATTTCATCAAATTTTGAAAGAAGATCCTTTTCCGTATGCCTAAACAATGCAGTTTTTGTTTTATCTGAAAGATCGAAGAATATGCTTTTCCCCGGATAATATTTAAAAACGGCGATATCCCTGTACCAGATTTTAAGTGTTTCGATGGAGTCTAAGAAATCTTCCTTATCTTTCGACAGCCTTTCAGCAAAAGCCATGCACTTCCCGGTCTCTTTCAATGATAAAGATTCAATTTCATTTATAAGCCAATCTCTTTTTTTAAGACGGCTTTTGTCGCTTAAAGCAACCGCGCGGTTAAAGCTCCCGTTTGCCATAGCTGCAAATATACCGGCATCAACCGGTTCAATCCCTTTGCTTTCAATCAGCATTTCAGCCAGCCTTTTCCGGGAAACAGGATTGAATCTTATCTGCTGGCACCGTGACGCGATAGTCGGAATAAGATCCGATTTTTCGGTTGCAGTCAGAATCAGAATGGTTCGCTCAGGCGGCTCTTCCAGTAATTTCAAAAGCGCATTTCCCGCTGCCGTATTCATAGTCTGGGCGTCAGATATAATGACTGTGCGTATTCTTGCCTCATAGGGCTTAAATGCGAGAAGCTCACACAGGTCGCGAACCTGGGATATTCTGATATAAGGGCCGGAAGGCTCTATCTCGATAACATCGGGATGACTGTTTGACAGGATCTTTCTGCATGAACTGCAAACGCCGCACGGCCCGTAGTTTTCCGGTTTTCCGGATGAAACGAGCCCTTTGGAATTTACAGGCGATTCATCAGGACAGTTCCCCAAACAGTTGCAGGCCATTGCAAATGCCCTTGCAGCAGCCTGTTTCCCTACCCCTTCCATTCCCGTGAAAAGAAGCGCATGCGGAATGGCTCCCTTTCTGATGAAAGTATTTAAAATCAGGGCCGGCCTTATTTGATCCGTTATAGATTCAAAACCAGGCACTAATTAAAGGTCTACCCGTTCTTTCAGCTCTTTTCCGGATTTAAAGAAGGGGAGCTTTTTAGGCTTTATAGTTACTTTCTCGCCGGTCTTGGGATTTCTTCCGGTGTAACTTTTGTAATTTTTTACATAAAAGCTGCACAAACCGCGTATTTCAATGCGGTCTCCCTTTGCCATAGAATCTGCCATTGAGTTAAAAAAAATCTGAACCACTCTGGCTGCTTCCGATTTTGAGATGTTTGCCTCATTCTTGAGGGCCGAAATTAGCTCCAGTTTATTCATGTTTCCTCCTTGAAAAATAACCGTGAACTTTCGATCTATATCTCTCTTTTAAATAAATGTTTATAATAAGTCAAGCAGTTATGATAATTTTTGTGTCAAAACCTCAATATCCTCTTCATCGACTTCCACTGAAGCGAACTGACCGAGCGCTTCAATGTTGACTATTACACGTCCGATTTTACCGTATCTTGCAAATGTTCCCATAACACCTTCAAGGGGTCCGCTTATGATGATAACCCTGTTTCCTTTTTTAAAGACGGTTCCCGTTAATATTTTACCGTCTCCTGCCGTCATGATTTTAAGCGATTCTATGGTTTCGTGGGAGACAGGGAGAGGGCCGCTCTGGTTTCCTACCAGGCGGACAACTCCGGCGGTTTTAACAATTTCAATATGCCTGCGGGCGGTAAGATCGGATTTCACGAACAGGTATCCCGGGAAAAGAGGAATTCTTATCATGACTTTTCTGTCGACCCGCCTGCTTCTGACCAGAACTTTCGGTAAAAAGACTTCCATTGATTTTTTTGTTAATCCATCATGAACCACGGTTTCAAACCTGCTTCTGGTATGAAGCACGTACCATGAAGGAGTTATTATTGCTGTCATCTATTGCCCGAGACCTCCCAGACCTGTGAAGTTTACCATGAAAGAATATTTTTTATCGTCAACCTCATCCGTATATCGTAAATCAACCGACCAGCACTGGGCGGTATACAGGAATCCGAATCCTGTTTTTATCCTTTTATTATCAAGGATATTGAGTTCATGATCGGCTTTTAATAAGAGATTGTCAAAGATTTTTATGTTAAGGGTTGAAAGCAGGGATTCTATGGAATCACGGGCAAATCTGTATTCTGTGGAGAGCGAATCCCCCCGGCCATCCGATAATGTACTTGAAGCGTTCCGCGTGACAAACCAGTTGTCATACGGCGACCATGTTGCATCCGCCGATAAAGAGATATATTTTATCGGACTTAATCTGAGTTCTCCGTATACCGGGGAAAAAGGCCTTCCATCCCTCTTGTTTTCCCTTTCTTCGTTTATATTGAAGCTTTGCTCAACCTTTATTCTTAAAAATTCATTATATGCGTAAGAAGGCTTTTCTTCCTTTTTCTCACCGGAACCGCCGATTTTGCCCGGAATAGATCTTGATGTAAAAGTGTTTGTTAACGAATAGGTTATCAGGTTATTCTTTGCTATCCGGTCAATGCTGTCAAAGAAAGGATAATCGGTCTGTTTCTCATCCGGTATGAAATTATAAACAATCTGTGGTTTGATTGAATGTTTGATGCTCTCCACTTGCTCACTGTTTATTTTAAAAACGCCGAACAGCTCGGTGGAAAGGTCAAGTTTAAAATCGAATAGTTCTCTGTTATGGGTTGTGTCGTTTTCAGTGGTATCTCTTCCCGACGGGTCCACATACCAGGTTGTATGCCGTAATCCGAGAGAGGGCTCAAATGTAAGAAAGTTTTTAAACCTGTAAGGCAGGTAGATCCTCGGATACAGGTCGATGCGATGGCCTGATGTTCCGTCTTTCCTGTAAAAATTGGTATATTCGGAGTCGAGATCGGTATAAAGAGGCGTGCCTGATATCTGTTGTTTTGCGCCGTTGAACTCTATAACGGGCAGCTTGTGCAGGGTGTTATCCGTGTCGCTCCATCTGCGGTTGATGACATTATCATACCAGCGGGTTTCCGCATTTAAGGTGAAGGAAGACCAGTTTTTGGAAAGATTCAGCCTGTTGATTCTGACAGGATCATCGTAATTATCTATCTCCCTTCCGAAATATTTATTAAAATAGCTTTCCGTCGAGTCAAAACCGTTGTATCCGTCCCTGAATTCATGAAGATAGTCCTGATCGCTTACAAAATCGAGATCGACTTTTGCATTAAATCCGAAGGGCATTTTCTGGTTATTCTTCATTCTGAACCAGTGCCTGTCGGAATTGGGGCGGAGACTCCTGTCGTCTTCATATCCCCATTTTTTACTTGAATCGCCGGCGCCGTCATCTCTCCTCCGGTCGTCAAGAAAGTCATACATGACGGTTCCCTTCGATTCGTCGATTGAAACATAACGGTATTCGAATCCGGCCTTTTCACCGCGCTCACTCATATGATGGGCATAGAAAGTAGCGTCGGTGTTTTCATTTATTGCCCAGAAATAAGGCTGATTGTATTCAATTCCTTTACGGTCGGATTGCGCAATCTGCGGAGAGAGGAGGCCCGACTGGCGCTTGAATTTTGCGGGAAAGGCAAAAAAAGGAGTATAAACAACCGGCATTTTTTTTGTCCAGAAAGTGGCATGATTTATAGTGCCGTAGCCTTCAATGTTTATTTTAAGTTTTTTACCTGTTATTTTCCAGGCAGGCGTTTCACCGTCGCAGGTTGAAACAGTCGCCTCCTCTGCGGCATAGGAGTTTTCCCCTGTTTTTTCGATATTGCCGCCGCTTATATGGAAGTTGTTCTCCTTAATAAAGACCGTTCCTTCATGTATGATCCCTGTTTCAGATTTAAGATCCACGTCAAGGCTCGCTCCTGAAAGGATATCTTCCCCTGCATTCATTACGACATTTCCCTGTGCAAATGCCTTGAATGCATTATGGTCAAAGCGGACAAAGTCTGCCGAAAGCCTCGTATCTTTTTTGGTTATAACGACATTTCCGGAGGCTGAGTATATATTGGTATTACGGTCATGACTGATTTCATCGGCGGAAATATTCCAGGGCTCGTTGGGATCGTCATTTTTAAAGCGATCCGTTCCGCTTAAGGCAAAAACATCGGAAGGAATAAAAGAGAGAAAGGCAAATATAATTAACAGTATGATGAAATAACCAAATATATGTTCTGCCTTCGGAACCCTCGATCTCTCTTTTTTGGAAAAATGAAAAAGGCAATTGTCTCTATATTTGCGCTGGAGCATGAGTATCCGGAATATTTAAGGTTCTATCGTTATTATAATAAACGCTATCTGCCCGAAAGTTCAGCGATTTTGGGACAAATTTATTGAACAGATTATAAGAGAGGTTTGTAAAAAGCAAGAGTCAGTTTTTAAAAAATACTTTCTTTCAAAAAGAATAAAATTGGTTTATTGTATAACAGAGTGTTATGAAGAGGTTTCACAGAGGTATTTTATAAATATGAAGGTACTGATTACCAATGACGACGGCATTTATGCCGAGGGTCTGTGGGCGTTATACAGAGCATTCATCAAAAATCATTCAGTGACGGTTGTCGCCCCTGATCGTGAGAGAAGCGCCGTAAGTCACGCGATAACGCTGCATGAACCCCTTCGGGCAAAGAGAGTCAATCTGGACGGAGGGTTTCCCGGATATGCAGTCAACGGCACTCCTGTTGATTGCATAAAGCTCGGCATATTGGAAATTCTCGGTTGCAAACCGGATGTTGTTGTTTCCGGAATAAATCCCGGAGCAAATGTCGGTGTTAATCTCAATTATTCGGGAACAGTCGCTGCGGCAAAGGAGGCCTCGTTTTATGGAGTCAGCGCGATCGCCGTATCCATCCAGGGATATGAGACGAAATACCTGGATGACGCGGCTTGTTTTATTGAAAAACTGACTGAAAAGGTTGTTGAAAAAGGGCTCCCGTTCGGGACTTTTCTGAATGTCAATCTGCCCGGCATGTCGGTCGGAGAGGCAGCCGGAGTGAGGATCAGCAGGCAGGGCATAGATATTTTCCCGGAGTTTTTTGAAAAAAGAGTCGATCCGAGAAACCGCATATATTACTGGCAGGGATATGACACAAATCCCTCCGTATATAATCCCGATACAGACGGAGCGGCGCTTTGCGATAACTATATATCGATAACTCCGATTAAGTGCGATATGACGGACGACAGCATGATGAAGGCGCTCAAGGAGTGGGATATAAACAAAAGCTGACGGCTTTGCAATATGTCCGAAGGATAGGGCCTTTTTGGACGCAGATGAACGCAGATTTCAGAGATTTTAGTAACTACACAGGTTATAAGGTTCACGGTTCACAGTTGGTTGGCTTCCGTTTCTCATATTTCCTGAGATAGTTCATGAATCAGCAGTCTAACCTTGAACCGTGAACCTTGGAACTTTGAACCTAAGTAGTTATGAGTTAAATAATTATCTGCGGGTATCGGCGAAAATCTGCGTCCTGATTAATTTAAGGTTGGGAGGATTTGCATGAAAAAGCAATATGTCGGAGCTTTTAAGGCAGGGGATAAGGCGGATGATGTTTTTGTCCTTTATGAAAAAAATCTGGCTCAAAAAAAAGACGGGAGCGATTATCTTAATATTACCCTTTCGGACAAGACAGGAAAGATAAAAGGGGTCGTATGGGATAATGTGGATAAAATTACAGCAGGGACAAATGCCGGCGATTATGTTCATGTCAGGGGAAATGTTTCTGAATACAAGGGAACCTTGCAGGTTGTAATAAAGAGCATGGAGGCCATCTTGCCGGATTCGATTGATCCTTCCGAGTTTCTTCCGGCGACCGGGCGTGATATCGATTCCATGCTTAAGCAACTGGCCGGTCTTTCCGATTCAATCAAAGAGAAAAAACTAAGAGAGCTTTTTACGGCTTTCTGGAATGACGCTGAGTTTGTTGAAAAATTCAAAAAAGCTCCTGCCGCGAAAAAAATGCATCATGCTTATATCGGCGGCCTGCTGGAGCATACCCTTTCAATGGCTCTTCTCGCGGATAGAATCGCAGGCCATTACAGCGGTCTTGACAGGGATCTTCTTATTGCCGGAACGATTCTTCATGACATCGGGAAAATAAGGGAATTTGAATACGATGTTAAAATTGATTATTCGGATGAAGGGAGGCTTTTAAGCCATATAGTGATAGGCCTCGGAATGATCGATGAGAAGATTAAGGAAATTCAAGAATTCCCGGGAGCCCTGGCGCTTATGTTAAGGCACATGATAGTTAGCCATCACGGCACGAGGGACTTTGGTTCTCCTGAGCCGCCAAAGACGGTTGAAGCAGTCCTTCTTAATTATATCGACGAAATCGATTCAAAGATAAGCGGCATACGGGAATTCATTGCTTTGGGAGAGGGAGGAGGAAACTGGACATCCTATCACAAAATACTTGAGCGCCATTTTTACACAGGGGAAAACGGTATGCCGTCAAAGGAAGAAAAGAGACTGGAATAAAGATGATTTTTTACAAGCACTCATAAATGATGGACTCGTAAAAAGTCATATGCGAACGGATTTGAGATTTTTGGGGAATAGATTTTTAAGGAACTGAGCGTTAAAAATCACAAGCTGTTTGAGGGCGTTAGCCCGAGTTCTTGTGATTTAGCGAAG
>JAUYEO010000045.1 GCA_030689795.1 Desulfobacterales bacterium
GTCCGTGGGAACTCCCAGCAGATCATCAAGCGCTGTCTTGTCATACCAGGATTCCGCTATCTGCAGTTCCGAAGACGGCGCACAAAAACGCGCAACGGTAAGAATACAGGCCATTACTGCGGAAGTCGGGTTAATGAAGTGGATGTCCGGGATTTCCTGAGTCACCTGGCAATTAAACAAAAAGTATCTTCTTCAACTCAAAATCAGGCCTTCAACGCGCTGCTGTTTTTGTTCCGCGAGGTTCTCAAAATCGATCTGCATGATCTCAGTAAAACGGTGCGGGCGAAAAGAGGCCCCAAGCTGCCTGCGGTGCTGACGCAAAATGAAGTGCGCAGTCTGCTTGAGCAGTTAAAAGAAAAGGACAGTCTTCTGATTCATATTTTATATGGCACAGGCATGCGGCTG
Source organism: Desulfobacterales bacterium (assembly GCA_030689795.1). Taxonomy (GTDB): domain Bacteria; phylum Desulfobacterota; class Desulfobacteria; order Desulfobacterales; family RPRI01; genus RPRI01. The sequence goes on from JAUYEO010000045.1 coordinate 406, forward strand.
ATGGAAGCGGCCAGACTGCGGGTTCAGGATATTGATTTTGGATTGAATTCAATTATCGTTCGGGCAGGTAAAGGCGATAAAGGTAGAATGACGGTTCTTCCGGATGCTGTTAAAAATAAACTGAACGAGCATATGGCCGCAGTCAAAAAAATCCATGAGCGGGATTTGGTCAAAGGTTTTGGCGAGGTCTATCTGCCGGAAGCTCTCGACAGAAAATACCCGAATGCAGCCAGGGAATGGCGCTGGCAGTATATCTTCCCCTCCGCGGCTCTCTCTGTTGATCCACGCTCCGGCAAGGTGCGCCGTCATCATATCAGCCCCAGTTCTATTCAGAAAGTTGTTGCGGACGCGGTCAGAAAGGCCGGCATTCACAAACACGCCACCGTCCACACATTGCGCCATAGTTTTGCAACGCATCTGCTGATGAATGGTGTGAATATCCGCGAAGTTCAGGAGCTTTTAGGCCACAAGAATGTTGAAACAACGATGATCTATACTCATGTGCTCAGAAATATGTCGAAAGCGCCGATAAGCCCGCTGGATACGCTGCTTGCCGACGAAGCCTGCGGCAAAAACCGCATATAATTTGCAGGTGGATTTGGGCTCATATGAACTCTGTTGACCGATTCCTTGACAGGATCACGGATTTGAAAGTAGAGTGAAAAAGGTAAATTTACTGAATTATAACAGGAAACAGATACCATGAATTCAAAAGATATAGGCTTTAACCTGCTTGCTGTCGATTCATGCGGCGCAAGAAGAGGAGAATTTACAACGGCTCACGGGAAAGTTCAAACTCCCGCCTTTATGCCTGTGGGCACGGCCGGATTTGTGCGCTCAATAACGCCAAGGGATGTGGCGGAGACGGATTCGGAAGTTATTCTGGCAAATACGTACCATCTTTCCCTCGGAGAAAGACTTGCCACAGTCAAACGCATGGGCGGCCTTCATCGTTTCATGGGCTGGGATAAAACTATTCTTACCGATTCGGGCGGTTTTCAGGTTTTTTCTCTCCCCGGAAGAGAAATAAACGATGACGGAGTTTCGTTTTCATACGAGGAAGACGGAGAGCGTGTTTTTTTTACGCCTGAAAAATCAATGGAGATTCAGCGGGATCTCGGAGCCGATATTGTTATGGCTTTTGATGAGTGCGTTGAACACACTGCATCGAGGGAATATATTGAAAAATCAGTCGAGCGCACGACCGGGTGGGCGGAAAGATGCAGGAAGGTTGAACTGAGGGAATACCAGTTCATGTTCGGGATCATTCAGGGAGGTGTTTTCCCTGATCTAAGGCAGAAAAGCGCCCTTGAAATTACCTCGGTCCCTTTTGACGGTTATGCAATCGGGGGAGTGAGCGTTGGCGAAGGTTTTGATCTCATGAAAAAGGTTGTGGATGTTACCGCCCACTTTTTACCGGAAGATAAGCCAAGGTATTTGATGGGAGTGGGGCTTCCTGAAGACATACTTGCCGCCGTGCAGGGTGGGATGGATATGTTCGACTGCGTAATTCCCACCAGGTACGCCCGCCAGGGAACCCTGTTTACCCGGATGGGGAAAATCAGGATTCTTGACAAAACCTACAGGAAAGACAAGTTTCCGCTGGATACAAAGTGCCGGTGTTATACCTGCAGGACGTACCCGCGTATGGTCCTTCGCTATCTCCTCTTTTCGCGGGATCCTCTTGCGGAAACGCTGCTAACGATTCATAACCTGACATTCTACCAGGATCTCATGAAAGATATAAGAGCCGCCGCAGGAGAGAACCGGTTTGAGGAGTTCAGGAAAGAGTGGCTTAGTGTTTATAAAAAGAACAGGAACAGGAATGAAGCGTGAGGATTTAACTTCCTTTGAACCCTTGAATCCTCGAATCCTTGACCCCTTTCTCCATTTATTACAGGTTGGCATGAGAACTTCTTTGCAGCGGAAATTCCTTCCCGGAATCAAATCCGTCGAAGTCAAAATAGAATCTGTGCAGAATGGTTGATGATGTCACTTTTTTTACGGCGTTGCTTCTGGTCAGCCAGCCGGAGTCGTGAAGGGTTGCAAGCGAATAAGTCGATATCCAGGAGAGGCTTGCAAAGACAAAAAATCCGTACAGATAAGATAAAAGCGCGTCCGAGTTTCCGCATCGTTTCGTATATACTATTCCGGTTACGGTTGATGTGATTATTATGCTGACCATGACACATAATCCGAATCCGAGAGGCTGCCAGTAAAGGCAGGCTATTGTTGCAAACAGGAAGAACGGAGAGAGAATGATCCCGAGCCAGTGCAGGATGAGGTTTACGCGCAGGCCTGCTACTGAATCGTTTCTGAATTTTTTAAATGCGAATCCCGACATTGCAATGGTTTCGCGGATGTGGCTGCGCGCCCAGCGCAGGAACATCTTGCAGAGGCCAGAGTATCCGGTCGGCACATTGGTATATGCCACAGCATTCCGCTGATAGTAAACATCATAGCCTTCCCTGATGACAAGGCTCGTTATGGCGCGGTCTTCCCCGATATTCGACGGCTTTCCGAAAAAGGTCTGGTCCAGCCATTCCTGAAGAACCGGCATGATGGCCTCCTTCCTGTAGGCTGCAAGGGCTCCTGGAGTACACATCACTGTTTTTACCATGCTCTGGCTTGCGCGTATGAAATCAAAACTGAAGACGAACAATACGTCTATCATCCTTGGAATTATGCCTTCATCATGGTTTAATACACGGATGTTTCCGGAAACAGCGCCGACCCTGAAGTTTTTTACAATAGGGCTTATGAGATTTTGCAGCGTTTCCGGTTTTACTTCCGAATCGCTGTCAACGGTAACAAGAACCTCGCCCCGGCTCTGCTGAAAGCCAGCATACAGTGCATGCCTTTTCCCCTTGTTGCACGGTAATTTTAACGCCGTGACTTTCCTTCCAAGTTCCTGTTTTGCCTTGCAAATCCAATCCCACGTGTCGTCAGAGCTTCCGTCATCAACAGCGATGATCTGAAGCTTTCCCGAAGGATAATTACTTGCGGCAAGGCTTTTAAGGGTCATGTAAACCTGCCTGCCTTCGTTGAATGCGGGAACGACTACGCTGCATGAAAGAAGTTTATCACTGGAGCAGGGAGAGACCGGCTTGTATTTCCAGACAAGATAAGATCTCCATGTCAACTCAAGTATGCTTATTGAAAGAAAGAACAGTCCAAAGAGCATAAAAGCGAGTCCGTAAGAAATTTCCATCAATTCCTCGCGGACTTCGCCAAGATGTTCCAGATATATTACGTCTGCCGCAATAATTGCTGCAATAGCCGCACAGATCAGTATTTTAATAATTATATCAAGATGTTTCTCTTTAGCAGGCAGAGCCTGGCTGAGAGTATTAAGATATCGCCTGAAATTTACTGTAAAATGTGAAAGAACCGATGAAATCTGCACATTATTTAAAGACACTGACATATATTTTATCCTGTTAAAAAGACACAAAAGCCTGCATGCCGCCGGCAAAAAACCCGGTGTGGTGACAATACAGGCTGTTTTTATTTTTTTTATCCCGAAAAAAATGACGGAACATCCGTCACCGGTAGAACCTGCGGGAATTTTCAAGCTTGAACTTCTACTCCTGCTTAAGGTTAATGTCAACAAGAATATTATATTTTGACTCAAAATACGCGGGATTATCATAAAGAATGAAAAATAATGGATTACAAATGGTTATGTCTTTATTCCGTCCCGGATCTTTCTTATAACAGCTTCAGCGGCGCGCAGGCCGTCTACGGCGGAGCTTACTATACCTCCAGCGTAACCTGCGCCTTCTCCTGCCGGAAAGAGGCCGGAAAGATTAACCGATTCACCGGTTTCATTTCGGGAAAGACGGACCGGGCTTGAACTCCTTGTTTCAGCGGCATAGAGAAGAACCTCTTCATGGAGAACTCCTTTAAGAAGTGAAAGCATTTTGGGGATTGCGGCCTCAAGCGTTGTGCAGACAAAACCGGGAAGAATCATATGCAGATCTGCGGGCCGGGATCGCGGCCAGGAGCGCTTTTCAGGAAGATTCACATGGTATTTATTCTTAAGGAAACTGGAAAGTGACGCAGCCGGAAGAGAATAATCGCCTCCACCCGCATTATATGCAAGGCGTTCTATCTTATCCTGGAACCCGATTCCTGCGAGCGCCGGGTATGTTTCTTCAGCCTGGTCTCCGTAATCGGCGGGATGGACGGGAACAAGGAAAGCCGCATTTCCGAATCCTCCCGGACGGGCGGAGAGACTCATCCCGTTGGTTGTCAGAGTGCCGCTTGATGAAGCGCACGGGATTATCGTTCCGCCCGGGCACATGCAGAATGTGTAGCAGGCGCGGTTCTCTTTATCTTCCTTGAAAGTCAGGCGGAAGCCCGCAGCGCCAAGGCGCTGATGTCCGGCGAAGCTTCCCCACTGTGCTCTATTTATGCTCTCCTGTGGAAGTTCGAGCCGGAGCCCGACGGCGAATGATTTTTGTTCCACCATGACGCCGGATTCGGCCAGCATTTGATATACATCTCTTGCACTGTGTCCTGTCGCAAGAATGCAGTATTCCGTTTCAATATCCTGTCCGTTTACTTTGATGCCGCAAAGCCTGCCGCTTTCCGCACGGATGCCCTCAAGCCGCGAATGAAACCGCACTTCACCTCCTGCTCCTTCAATAAGATTCCGGAAAGCAGGAACTATTTTTTTCAGAATGTCGGTTCCAAGATGAGGCTCTGAGTCAATCAGGATATCTTCAGGCGCCCCGCATTTTACGAGGGTTTCAAGAAAACGGCGCACCCTGAACCTGTCTTTGCTTCTCGTGGTAAGTTTGCCGTCCGAAAAAAGCCCGGCGCCTCCTTCTCCGAAAAGAACGTTTCCTTCCGGGTTCAGTTCTCCTTTTTTCCAGAAAAGCGAGACCTGGGATGTCCGTTCTTTGACGGGAGCGCCCCGCTCTATCAAAAGCGGAGAAAGGCCTGCTTCCGCAAGGGTAAGAGCGGCCATAAGTCCGGAGGGTCCGGAGCCGATAACGACAGGTCGGCTCTTAACCTTGCCGGATATTTTCGGGATCATTATTTCAGGAAATATCTTTTCTCCGGGACTTATCTGAATATCTTTGTCATCCGGCAGCAGAAAGCCGGCTGAGTCCTGTATTTCAATTTCAACATGTATTGAAAAAAAAGGCGCCTCACGGCGTTTCCTTGCATCTATTGAACGGCGGATAATATTCAAACCGGAGAGGAGACTTTCACTGCAATTAAGTTTTGCGGCGGCGGCATTCAGGATATCCTTTTCTTCATAATCGAGCGGAAGCGGAAGCTGGCTGATCTTTACACGCATGAATCTTTTTGCCTCCCAAGAACGATTCCCATTGTTACGGCAGCCGTCAGACCGAGACAGCCCCCTGTTATAAAAACAGCCTTTAGCACGAAATTTTTTACAGGTTCATCATAAACCGTATTTAAAGAAAAAGAAAAGGGATTTTCCGGACATCTCCTTTTTCTCGCATCCTGCATCCTGCATCTTGCTTCATGTATCATGTATCATGCCACACATTTCCATTATTCGGAAAAAATCGCTCTTGTGCACATGGGTCTGCTTTAATCAAAAGAATTCCTCGAAGCTCTGCTTCGGGGTAAGAATCCAGAATTCAGAATCCAGAAGGGGGATTAAAATATCTTCAAAAAAAATTCTGACTTCTGACTACTGTATTCTGTATTCTGTATTCCAGATACCTCGCAGCTCTGCTGCGGGGTAGTTCATTATCTTGAGATTAACACCATGTAACTGCCGATAGGGGGTAGGAAATGTACATCTTCTGTCCCGGGAAAAGGGCCGTCTCCCGCGCTTTCTCCTGAGGAATCCGGAGCGTGAAGATCTGGCTGCCGGCGCGGATGGATACCATTACTGTATTCGTGGCGGGTTCAAGCGAGAGCTGGGCGATAACTCCGTTTAGAACATGCTCATCCTGCTTCATAGTGGGTGCGTGGGAGCTGAGGGTAATAAAGCTCTGCGGAATAATTGCCGCAGAGGACGGAGAAGGTGGCGTAGATACCCTGATTCGCCGGCCATCTTCAAGCGCTTTTTCCCAGTAACCGTCATGCCCCTGATTCCAAGGGCCAAACAGGATGTTTTCCATGCCGTTTCCGATGATCTTTCCCTTAAACATCTGAAGAACACTGCCGCATATTTCATGGAGCCATTTCCAGTTGTGGCTTGCGATAACAAGGGTTGTGCCCCATTCCCGCGAAGCCGTGAGCGCACATGCCATAATTTGCCGGGCGCTGTCGGCATCTACGCCGGCTGTAGGCTCATCCAGTATCAGTACTTCAGGCTTTAACACCAAGCGTGCCGCAAGAGCCACCCTCTGTGCCTCTCCTCCGGAAAGTCCATACCAGGGGCGGTTTGAAAACTCCCCGGGAGATAACCCGACAAGAGCCATAGCTTCATTCACTTGTTTCGGATACTGCGAAGAGTCGCCTCTCCTGAGTTTCAATCCGTAGGCGATGTTTTCATAAACAGAGCGTTTCAGCAGATACGGTTCCTGGGCAAGCAGGCTTACGCGAAACCTGACCGCTTCGGAAAACGGTTCAGCCTTCCGGCCATTGAATAAAATGGTTCCGTTTGATGGGCTATCTACAAAGGCCAGTAGGTTGAGAAGTGTGCTCTTTCCGCTTCCATTCGGTCCGACAAGTCCGGTGATTGAGCCTGCATGGAGAGAGAGTTCTTTAATATCAACAGCCGGATGCCGGTTATAGAACTTTTTAATGCCGGACAGATGATAGACAGGTGTATGCATGGTTATGAACGGTTCCTCAGAAATGAGAGTGAAAAATTAACTATGCCGGCTATTGCCATCAGGATGAGGCCAAGCGCTACACCCATCTCAAACTGCCCCTTGTTGGTTTCAAGCGCAATGGCGGTAGTAATTGTACGCGTATGCCATTTGATATTTCCACCGACCATCATTGCAATGCCCACCTCGGTCAGCACCCTGCCGTAGGCATTCATCCCGGCTGCCAGGAGGCCGTAGCGGGCCTCCCAGATCGTAGAATAAAAAACCTGTTTTTTGTCGGCGCCAAGTGATATCAGTGTTATCCTTAGTTTCTCATCAATGCTTTCAACGGCGGTCGCAGTCAGCGCAATTACTATGGGAATGGCAAGGATTGCCTGTCCTATAGCGATTCCTTCAAGGGTGAAGAGAAGTCCATATTCTCCAAGGGGCCCCCGGCTTGTTAAAAAGGCATAGACCAGGAGGCCGACAAGGACGGTCGGGAGCGACATCAGGGTATCCGTTATTGTCCTGATATGCTTTTTCCACAAAAAATCATGGTGGCCCAGCAAAAAACCCAATGGAATGCCGACAAGCAGACTGACCACCATCGAATAGGTAGATACCTTGAGAGTTGCAGATACAGCCGAATAGGTTTCACCATCTCCACGTATCAGCAACTGAATTGCCTGAAACAGGCCGTCTAAAATAAAATTCATTTTTACCTTACTTTGAAGAAATGAAGAAAAGCTGCTTTCCCGAAAGCTTGAAACCGGTAATCAGCTTTTGAGTTGAAGGCCTGCTCATCCAGTCCGAAAATGCTTTAGCAAGATCCGATTTGACATTCGGGCATTTTGCCTGGTTTACGACTATGACGCTGTAAATGTTTTTTAGCAGATCATCTCCCTCGACCAGAATCTTTAAAGGCGGATTGCCTTTCATTGTATCTTCATACTTGATGTAAGTTCCCCTGTCTGTGAGGGTATATCCGTTTTGTTCCGCTGCTATCTGGATGGTTGTCAGCATTCCCTGGCCGGCCTGCACGTACCACGGCTCTTTATCGGGAACCGGAAGGCCGCTTGCCTTCCATAAAGCCTGTTCGGCCTGGTGTGTTCCTGATTTATCGCCCCTGCTGACAAACTTTATATTCTTGCTTGAAATTGCGCTGAGGCATTCCTTGACGTTTTTGCTCTTTACACCGGCAGGATCAGATGCCGGGCCGATTAAAACGAAATCATTGTACATAACCACATTACGATTCAGGCCGAAACCATCCGCCACGAATTTTTTTTCTGAATCAGGCGCGTGAACCAGAAGAACATCGGCATCGCAGTTTTCACCCAGCTTGAGAGCTTTGCCGGTGCCGGTGGCGACCCACTGGATATCAATTCCCGTCTCTTTCACAAAGTAAGGTTTCAGATAATCGAGCAGGCCGGTGTCGTCGGTACTGGTGGTTGTTGCCATTCTCAGTAACTTCACATCACCGCTGAATGCAGCGCTGCCGTACAAAATCAAAAAAGCTGCAATCATTGTCAGTGAAGTAATAAAAACATTCCGTTTCATTTTAGCCTCCTTTTCCTTGTGTTAATTTATTATCTGTTATTTCTTTGTATTTAAATCTATCTGCGTTCATCTGTGTGAATCTGTGGCTGAATAGTTACATTTATTTTAAATATTTCGATATTTCAGGCAGGAGTATCATGTACTCTGCTCTATCTGGTTTTCATGGGGAAATACCATTTTACCGCTGATACTTGTGTCATAACCTTCAAACTGTTTTGCAGCGTCGAGGAAGGGCTTTTCATGGAGCAGTCCCAGAAACAACTGAACTCCCTTGTCAAAAAAACGCTCTTTTTGAATCAAAAGATCAAAGCGTTCCCAGCGCAATGGAATAAAATCAAGCCCCAGCAGTGATGACACAGGCCGGATGCAGGGGGCTGCATCTGCACGGTCTGTCAACACTTCGATTCCGACATCGAGATGCTTTGCAATCTCATTGCGGTACCCAACGAGCTTTTCGCTGTCTATCCCCGCTTTTTTTAATTCCCGGTCAAAAAGCAGCCTCGTTCCTGTCCCAAGCGGCCGGTTGACTACACGTATGCCTTGTTGTGCAAGGTCTCCAATCCCGGTTATATTTTTCGGATTTCCCTTTTGAACAACAAGTCCCTGCTCACGTCTGCAGAAATTGTGTATTGCAGGCATATCTTCAAGCTCTGTTGATGCAAATTGAAAATTATAATCGTTTTCATTTTCCTGGAGCAGGTGGCTCGATGCTATGTGGCACAAGTTCCGTCGAAGCGCTTTCAAACCGCCCATGCTGCCTAAGTTTCCGAAGACTGCAACATGATCCGTATATAGGCTGTTGAAGAGGGAAATGGTCTTGTCAAGCAGAAGATCGTTGCTTCCGGTTATTATGAGTAATCCGTGGTATAGAGGGAGTGTTTCCCTTGATTCAGGGTAGTTCCGGGTATTATTTTCAATCCATTGTTCTACAAGATGTCTGGGAAACAGCCATTTCCCGGTAATTTTTGTAGCAGGCAAGCCCTTATCTGTTATAAGGACATAGACCATCTTTTCATTGACTCCAAGTAACTCAGCCACATCTTTTGTTGATATTAGTTCTTTCATATCGCATATCCTTCTGTAAACGAACTATTAATTACTAAATATAACCATAAATCGTACTTAGCCCAGTAATTTTACCGAGTCAATATTTTTTTACATTTATAGTCAGAGTGTTAATTTTTTATCTTATCAGCGATAATTGATATTAATAAATATTAAAAATCAACAAATAATCATTTGACAAATATATATGATTGTTTATAATCATCAAACGAGGTGAGGAAAATTTTTATTATCAGATAATAATAATTTCAAAGATCACACTAACGTAATAAGAAAAAGGATATTTAATATGATGAAGCTGAATGAAATCCGTCAGGATTTAAATCTTGTTAATGCCATTGACTGGCAGATGACTCCCGAAGAGGCGGTTGTTTTATATCTTGAATGGGGAAACAACTGGGCTCATGGAGTAAATCTTATCCGTTCAAAAAATGACGTCAGCCATTACTTTGTGGTCAATAACTGGGGAGAAAATCCTGTTGTTTATCTGATCCGCAGAAATTCTGAAGAGGCTGTTGAACTCGCAAAATTCGAGCTTCCCGAGAATATAAAGGAAAATTTCCAAAAATCTGTAGCATATAATAAAGGTGTATATGCCATTGAAGGTGAGGTGAAAGATTGGCTTCAAAAAGAGTTAATGAACTGATTGGCGCAGAAAGCAACGGGAGAAAAATAATGAACACATCCACGTCCAGACTTGATTACATGGTTGAAAGGCTGAAAGAAAAAGGGTTTCGGATCACACCCCAGCGGATCGCCATTGTTGGAATACTGTCAAACAGTTGTGAGCATCCCGGAGTAGATCAGATATACCGTGAAGTGATAAAAAGATTCCCCACAACGAGCCTTGCTACGGTTTACAAAACCATTACATTGCTTAAAGAGATAGGGGAGGTAACCGAGATGGGATTCGGTGATGGGAGCAACCGGTATGACGGGAAAAATCCCCATCCTCATCCGCACATCATGTGTGTGAAATGTAAATCGATTATAGATCCCGATCTTTCATCGCTTAATGAAATGTCAAAGGAACTTTCCGAGGAGACCGGCTATAAAATCGTATCGCACAGGCTTGATTTCTTCGGTGTATGCCCGAATTGTCAGAAAATTTCGGAATGATGAATAAAATAGGGTTCAAGTGGAATAAATCAGAATTTATCCAAACAAGTAAAAAACCAGACGGCAAAGTAAAAAGCTCATTATGCAAGGCGCGCGA
>JAUYEO010000102.1 GCA_030689795.1 Desulfobacterales bacterium
GCGCCAATTCGCCTATTGTCAGTCCGTGCCGCATGGGTATAGAGTATCGTCCGACGAATGAAGCATATTCGGGCAAAAGACAATTCCCTTCAACCGTTGCTCCGCCTATGGGATTCGGCCTGTCCAGAACCGCAACTTTAATGCCGAATCTCTTCGCGGCCTCAAGGCAGTAAGACATGGTGTAGATGAAAGTGTAAACGCGGGTTCCGGTATCCTGCAAGTCAACTAAAAGGATATCTATCGGTTCGAACATCTCCTTTGTCGGTACGCGTGTTTTGCCATAGAGACTGAAGACCGGGATGCCGAGCAGGGGATCAACCATGTTTTCGGATTCGATCATGTTATCTTGTTTTTCGGAAAAAAAACCGTGCTGTGGTGAATAAAGAGCCTTGAGTTGACCTGGAAACCGCATATTTACCATCTCGCGGGCATGAAGGTAATCTCTTCCTACAGAGGCCGGGTTGCATAAAAGTCCCAGGCGTTTTCCGGCGGCAACAGCCGGATACGATTCTATAAAATTTTCCAGTCCTGTCAAAACGGGAACCATCCTGTTTGGCATCTCCTTTCAATGTGTCATTATCATATCAGAATTTGAAAAGACAGGGTATCCTTAATATAAGAAGCGTTAATGTTTAACGGCCAATCAAACATCTTGACATCAGCATAATTAAAAAATATAAGTTAAACTTATTTTTAAATATCAGGGTGATTGCAATATGCAGCTAATTGAATTTATTGATATTTATTCAGGCGTTTTGATTATTATGTCCCGGTCGGTGTAAATGAATATCCTGCTCGAAGGAATAATCATAATTGTCGGGAATTACGGGAGCGGTAAAACTGAAATTTCAATAAATCTTGCTGCAAACAGAAAACTTGCGGGGATAGATGTAAGTGTTGCGGATCTTGATCTTGTAAATCCTTACTTTCGCGCGAGGGAGGCAAGAAAGCAGCTTTCAGAACTTGGGATCGGAGTTATTTTGCCTCCGGATAAATACCTTCATGCCGACCTTCCCATATTAACTCCTGCAGTTGCGGGGCTCATCAGAAAGCCCAGCAGGCTGACGATACTGGATGTCGGTGGAGATAAGGTGGGTGCGACCGTTCTTGCCGCGCTTGCCGATGCTTTGGATGGGAAAACATACCGCATGTTGCAGGTCATAAATCCTTTCAGGCCTTTTACGGATACTTTAAAAGGGTGCATGAAAATGAAGGGTGAAATAGAAAAAGCTTCCCGAATGCCGATCATCGGAATCATAGGGAATGCAAATCTTATAGATGAAACGACTGCTGATCTTATATATGAGGGGTATGATTTTGTTTCAACGGTATCTCAGGAAAGCGGGCTTCCTCTGGAATTTATTACTGTTCCTTCCCGGCTTTCGGATGAAATCGACATGAAGCGGTTCTCATGCCCTGTTCTGAAATTGCACAGACAGCTTGTTCCACCATGGAAAAAAGCTGCTGGGCTTTAGTTTAGAATGAGAATTCCGGTTGCCTTGTTAAGGCGGCCTTTAATCAAGGAGTATAAATGGCTTATAAACATTACATTGATGCGGACAGATGCAAGGGATGCGGTTTGTGTATTGCCGTATGTCCCAAAAAAGTTCTCGAAATATCCGGAGAAGTAAATTCAAAAGGTTATTTTCCCGCTTATCAGGCGCGTCCCGAAGATTGTGTTTTTTGTTCGACATGCTGCATCATGTGCCCCGATGTGGCCATCAGCATAACAGGCACTGAGGGCAGCAATAAAACAGCCGGAAAGGTACAGGAGGAATAAAATGGGCAAGATTCTGATGAAGGGAAATGAAGCAATAGGTGAAGCCGGTATCAGAGCGGGCTGCTTGAACTATTTTGCCTATCCTATTACCCCGCAGTCGGAAGTAGCGGAATATCTTTCGCACAGGATGCCGGAGGTTGGCGGCGTTTTTTTGCAGGGTGAGAGTGAAGTTGCTGTAGGTTATATGATTTTTGGCGCTGCAGCCTGCGGCGCAAGGGTGTTTACAACTTCATCAAGCCCAGGGGTCAGCCTTATGAGTGAAGCAATAAGCTATATTGCCGGAGCACAGTGCCCGGCCGTATTTGTAAATATCATGAGAGGCGGGCCGGGGCTGGGTGGAATTCTTCCGTCCCAGGCGGATTATTTCCAGGCGACAAAAGGGGGAGGGCACGGGGATTACAGATTGCTTGTAATGGCGCCGGCGAGCGTTCAGGAAGCGGTCGAAATGGTAATGACGGCGTTTCCTCTTGCGGAAAAATACCGTAATCCGGTTATGATTCTGGGTGACGGTCTTATCGGGCAGATGATGGAGCCGGTTGAGTTCCCGGAACACCTGAAGTCGGAACCGAGCAATAAAGACGACTGGGCTACCAACGGGATGGATACGAGAAAGAGCAAAAAGCGGAATCTTGTGAAATCCCTGTTTCTCGATCCTGTCAAACTGAATGAGAACAACCTGATCCTGAAAGAAAAATACGAGAGGATGAAACGCGAGGAAATAAGATTCGAGCCGTATAATACAGATTCCGACTACAAGATCCTTATAGTCAGCTATGGAACCATGAGCAGGGTCTGCAAAACGGCTGTCGACAATCTTAAGGCGGAAGGAATTGATGTGGGCATGATCAGGCCTCAAACATTATTTCCTTTCCCGGAGGATGCGGTTTTTCGGGCGGCTTCAAAAAAGAGCTGCCGTATGGCATTGAGCATCGAGATGAGCATGGGACAGATGGTAGAGGATGTTGAAAGATGCGTGCACGGCAGATGTCCCGTCAAATGGTATGGAAAATGCGGCGGTGAAGTTCCGACACCGGAGGAGATAATGGATGTCGTCAGGTCATATCTTTGATAGTCCGTAAACGTGAAAGATGGATCTGATGATTTATATATTAAGGAGCAAATGTGATGGGAAAAACATTTAAAAGGCCGGAAGCCCTTGCAGAGCAGGATAGCCATTACTGCCCGGGCTGCACTCACGGGGTTGCCCACAGGCTCGTAGCGGAAGTAATCGATGAGCTGGGCATCAGAGGCCGGACGGTTGGGATCGCGCCTGTAGGGTGCGCTGTTCTGGCTTACAACTATTTTACATTTGATTTTCAGGAGGCGGCTCATGGCCGGGCTCCCGCGATGGCGACCGGAATAAAAAGAGTCCGCCCCGACCTTGTGGTTTTCACCTATCAGGGAGACGGAGACCTTGCGAGTATCGGCATGGGAGAAATCATTCATGCCGCAAACAGGGGAGAGAAATTCACAACCATATTTATAAATAATGCCGTTTATGGAATGACCGGTGGCCAGATGGCTCCGACTACCATGCCGGGCCAGCGCACAACAACCTCGCCGTTCGGCCGCGATGTCAAAGATGTCGGAATGCCCATCAAGGTTTCCGAACTTCTTTCAGCGCTGATTACTCCGGCATATATTGTGAGGCAGTCGGTAATAAAGCCCAAATATATCGTCAAGGCAAAAAAAGCGATTAAAACGGCTTTTGAATATCAGCTTGAACGCCGGTGCTTCAGTTTTGTCGAGCTGGTGAGTACATGTCCCACCAACTGGGGGCTTACACCTGTTGAAGCCGTCAAATGGGCTGAAGAAACCCTGATTCCTTATTATCCCCTTGGCGAGTTCAAGACTCCGGGGCAGGCTGAAGGAGGATTCGATGCAAAATGAAGTCATGTTTGCAGGTTTTGGAGGCCAGGGGATTCTTTTCAGCGCGAAAATCCTGGCGCACGCGGCTATGGAGCAGGGGTATGAGGTCGTATGGATTCCTTCTTACGGCCCGGAGATGCGCGGCGGAACGGCATATTGCATGGTAGTGATAAGCGACAGGCCGATAGGCTCTCCGATAGTAAAGAATCCTCAGCACCTTGTTGCAATGAACCGGCCTTCCCTTGAAAAGTTCGCTCCGGTTGTTAAACCGGGCGGTGTTGTGCTGATCAACAGCTCACTTATACAGATCGGTTCGGGCCGTAAGGATGTTGATGAACTCAGGGTTCCGGTAACCGATATCGCGAATGAAATCGGAAGCGTTAAGGCCGCAAATATCGTAGCTCTCGGGGCTTTTGCTGCACGAAGCATGATGGTTGATTTTGAGATTTTGACGGAATCGGTCAAGGTTGAATTTGCCGGGAAGGCGAAGTTGATACCGCTTAATATGAAGGCGCTTGAAAGAGGCAGGCAGGCCGCCGGAA
>JAUYEO010000122.1 GCA_030689795.1 Desulfobacterales bacterium
TCCCCGCCGCAAGCGGACGGGGTATCAAAGATGAAAAATATCTGATCATACTTGGGGGAACACGTAGTTTCCCCCCAAAACCCCTCTTCCGCGTGCTCACCCCACCGCAAGCGGATGGGGTATTCAAAAGAGCATAATAAAACCGCTTCTCCGGCAGCTTCCAGCATGTGACGTACACGAATCAAATCATCCCTTCGCATACTCAACCTCGGCGCTTTCAAGCACTTCCTGTCTAAAATAGCGGCTCAAATCTCCCGGAGTTCGTAAATCAACTTTTCGCCCCAGCATGTCCGATAGTTCATTTTCCATGCGTGCCATCTTGAGAAGACCCGTTTTGAAACCGGGCTCAAAATCGATAAGAATGTCAATATCGCTGTCCGGCCCGAAATCATCACGAAGAGCTGATCCATACAGGGAAATCCTGCGGACATGATATGCCTCACAGAATTGCGCCAATTGTTCTTTCGGTATATTTATACGTATTCTTTTCCCCATTATGCCAACCTCTATATTTTTAACTTATTCGATACGATATCCCTGGTTTCCTCAATCATTGCCGCGAAGGCCCCACTCGATATCGTCGCGGATAAACTTTTGCATCAATTCCGATTGATGGGTGTCGAGAAAACGTCGGATTGCTTCAGAAAAAACATCCTTCTCGTCGCGAAACCATCCCTCGTTCACAAGGGCCATGGCCATGTTATATAGAGCTTCGGACACTTCTGTCTGAACGGTCTTCATAATGCGACTCCTTACGGATTTAATTCATGCTATTGGATTATATACAGCATCCCTGAACAATTCACAATACCCAAATTCCGGTATTGATTTCGGGAGAGAACTCTTTTAAGCGGTCAATACCTCAAAAATCAGATTTGCAGCGCAATGCCGCTGTTAACTTATATAATGATGTACCCTATACTTCACTGGCGGACTTAATTGAGAAGTTTCGGCTGTCTTAGGAACCGTTACGAAATAACCATTACATTTCTGACCATTTCGTTACGGCTTCTTATGCCTGTCACGGCATTTCAATGTTACGGTTATTTTTGAACGACGGCTTAGTTCTTGACTTAGCCTCGAGTCAGGCATATTTATTCCTTTCAAAGCTGTCGCCCAGGTACGGCTGATAACGGGCATCGGGCAAAAGTGCCTGAAAACTCGATTAATACTACATTATCAGGGCAAAAGTGTGAGTTAATAAATGGTTATGTGCTTACTATGTGCATTAACATTTTTATCGAGAGGTAGTCATGAAATTAGAAGTTGAAAATGTTGCAAAAAAAGCTCTTAATCTTTCACCCTCCGCAAGAGCTTATTTGGCAAAAATATTACTAGAGAGTATAGATTTTGAGGAAGATTTTACAATTTCAAAAGAATGGATTGATGAAATATATAGGCGATGTAAAGAAATTGATAACGGTGAGGTTGAATTAATAGATGGGGAAGAAGCTTTAGGCACACTGCGGAAGAAATATGAAACCATATAAATTCCATCCAGAAGCTCTCGAAGAAATTAATGACTCAATATCTTTCTATGAAGATAAGCAAGCTGGATTAGGAGGTCGTTTTCTGGAAGCATTAGATGATGCGATTTCGAGAATACGAAGAAATCCATTATTATACCGGAAAATTGACGATGAAATAAGAAAGTGTCGTTTACTTCGGTTTCCTTATGGAATAATTTTCCGAGTTAAAAATGGTAAAATTGAAATTGTGGCTGTAATGCATTTAAAAAGAAGTCCGGGATATTGGAAAACCCGCACATAATAAAATAAGGATTGAGACGATCTGAAAGGTCGTTTCAATCCTGGGTTCAAATCGGCTAAGGGACGGTAATTAGCCGTCCCTCCCCACACCACCCCGCATGCGGGTTCGCACGGGAACTTACTCGAAAGGAGCGTGAAGCATATGAAAACGAAATTCAAAGACGAAAAGGCTGACGAACTTCGTTCTGAATACGATCTTGCCGCCCTGCTCAAGGAAGGTGTGCGAAGTAAGTATGCCAAGCGTTATGAGCACGGGACAAACCTCGTATTACTATCACCGGATGTGGCAAGGAATTTCCCAGGTGACGAAGCAGTGAATGAAGCGCTTCGGTTGGTTCTGCAACTCAAAAGGATTCCATGTGGCGGGAAGCGCAGGGCAGCCGGGGCGTGATGCAATTGAAGCTCCCCGCCGGGATTCTTTAACCCCCTTCATTGCAATGATCTCGTAAAAAGTCGCAATTCAGACGGCAAAGTAAAAAGCTCATTATGCAAGGCGCGCGAATCTTGAGGAATGAAGCGTACTTTTTGGTACGCTGCAATGACGAAAGATGAAGCGTCCGCCGAGGCGGACAGGATGACTTTTTACGAAACTGTCACAAAATCGGGCGCCAGCATATCTCTTATATCCTCCGGGAAGGCCATGCAAAGCGTTTCATTAAAAAGGTTTCGAAGAGCACCCACATCGGGCGTTCCAAGGGCCTGGTTAAAGAAAGTCCTGGGAGAAAAAAGAAGATGAAAACGCGTAAAATCATCATCCTTTGCTCCTGTAAAAAAATTCATATTAAAGCTGTAAATGCCCATCCTGTCGTAAGCAGCCATAGTCTTTGTCAGACCCATGGCTATATCTGAAAGGTCTTTTTCCGTCAGGCCAAGGGTGCTGTTAACACCATCAACAACCGCCAAAACGTCTCCCGCAACACCTATCGGAGCATAGGAGCACAGCCACGCTGTCCTCCCGGTTCTTCCCAGAAACCGTTTCTTTTCCGATTCTTCGCTCTTTACAAGGTCATCCCAGAAGTTAGTTCCGTTTGCCTCATAATATTTTTTTGCGGCTTCAAGCTCCTGCCTCATCAGATTCGGCGCCGAAGAAGTTGAAAATACCTGGAGATGCGGATGAATAAGGGAGCTTCCTGAAGCAGGCATGTAATTCCAGTTGATAATATGATAGACCGATTCAGGATGTTTCAGATTTTCAACTCTTTTAAAAAATTCAAAAGCCAGCCGGAAACCTTTTACAATGAGTTCAGGGGTTATCTCAGTCATTGGAATATAATGCCTGCTCCCGAATGTTGCCACAGCGCCAAGACTGTCATAGGGAGCTATATTAGGGAAAAGCACCATATCTCCGGATATGAGGCGCCCTTCGGGTATGAGATCCTCTGTAAAATAAGGGGTAATGCTTAAAACTTTATCGGGGCAGAAAGGGCATATTTTTTCCGTTCCGGCGGTCATCTTCTCAAAATCCGGTTTTTCCCATTTCAGCTTCATAAAATGGCAGATTCTCGATGTTCTGCCTGTAAGAGGATCTTTTCTTATTTCACTTGGAATCGCCCTTGTGGTTTTATTTTTAGGATCAAGGACAACGGTTTCTTTCATGTGAGCGTCGAATTTCATAATGCCTCCTTAAAGAGATCCTGGTTTATGGTCTCTGGTCCCTGGTTTCTGGTTCCCGGTCACTTGAACCCTGGAATCCTTGAACCCTCGAATCCTGTTGTATCAATATATCATGATGACCAGACGAAATAAACAGGAAAGGTTCTTTCCCTTGACACCCTATTCCTATTTTATTATATTTACTCGCTTTTTAAAGAAAAATTTCATTGAACAATTTATGATGATATCGTAAAAAGCCGAAATATGCTCACTTAATGAGCTTTTTGGGGATTTTTAAATGACTTCGCTAAATCACAAGAACTCGGGCTAACGCCCTCAAACAGCTTGTGATTTTTAACGCTCAGTTCTTTAAAAATCTA
>JAUYEO010000128.1 GCA_030689795.1 Desulfobacterales bacterium
TCGTGACCTTCGTGGTAAAAATAGTACTTTTTATGACTCCATTAATACTTGTTTCCTGTTGCCTTAAGAAAACTGCCGACAAGCATTTTAATATCATTTACCTGGTCCGGTTTTACCCAGACAATTTCGGGATCGGAATTAAACCATGTCATCTGGCGTTTTGCAAATCTTCTCGTATCCTGTTTTAATGTCCGGACGGTCTCATCCAGAGGAATCCGTCCTGCCACGTACTCGACCATGTGGCGGTATCCTATCGATTGCATGGATTTAAGGCCGGCCGGATAATTCATCTCAAGAAGCCGCTTAACCTCTTCCGCAAAACCGGCTTCTATCATCAAATCGACTCGTTTTTCAATCCGTTTATATAAATCTTCCCTGTCGGTTGTAAAACCTATCTTCAAAACATTAAATCTGTTTCCGGAAAACCTGTGTTTTTTATGATGCTCCGAAATGGTCATGCCTGTAGTTTCATAAACTTCCAAAGCTCTTATGATCCTGAAGGTGTCGTTCGGATGAATCTTATCCGCCGCCTCACGGTCGGATATTAAAAGGCGTTTATATAAAGATTCTGTTCCATCCGTTTCCGCTTCCTTTTTCAGCCGGTTTCTTGTTTCGGCGAACGATGTTCCGGGAGAAAAGAGTCCATGAACAAGAGCCTTGATATATAAGCCGGTTCCGCCCACCAGAAATGGAATAATGCTCCGTTCCCGGCTGCTTTCTATTTTTTCAGCCGCCATCGATGCGAATCCGGCTGCGCTGAATTCTTCATCCGGCTCGATAATGTCGATCATATGGTGACGGATACGCGCTCTTTCTTCAGGTGTCGGCTTTGCGGTGCCTACATCCATGTATTTATATATCTGCATGGAATCGGCGCTTATTATTTCACCGCCGAAAGCCTCTGCCGCTTCGATTCCTGCCGAAGTTTTTCCTATGCCTGTCGGTCCGCAGATTACAATTATGGTCGGTTTCTGGTTTCTGGTTTCTGGTTTCTGGTTCACGCCTCTCACCTCCTGCCTCCTGCCTCCTGTCTTCTGACTCCTGACCCCTGATCCCTGATCCCCGACCCCTGATCTTTATACCATTCTTTCGATCTCTTTGAACTTTTTATCGAGCCTTTTTGCGGATATCGGAACCGGAGTTTTCAGCTCCTGTGCAAAAAGCGAGACCTTGTATTCTTCGATGAGCCAGAAGTATTCTTCGAGAGCTTTTTTCTTATCTTCGGAGACAAGTGGAGTCAGGCTTTTTAAAAGCTTATCCAGATAAGCGGTATGTATTTCAAGCTCCCTTGATCTGGCTTTTTCTTTTTCAGTATCTATTATTCCCCTCTGCGCCCTTACTGATACGGCCTGAAGGTATCTTGGAATATGTAAAAGGCGGTCCGGTTCATATAATTGCATGAAATTACCGGGCATCAACCGGGTCGTTTCATTTTCAAGCTTTATCAGAAGATCAGAGGCTTCCTTGTTCCGGGAGGCCTTTGTTTTCAACTCCTGCAGATTTATCATCGTTTCATGAAACGCTTTTAAAACGGGCGCAATAATTTTAATTTTTTCCAGCCCGTGCGAAAATATATTACGGAGCACATATCGGGCGTGTGAGTCGAATGTCTCTCTGATTCGTATCACGACATCAAAAAGGTCATTTATCACGCTTTTAAAAAGCATCCTGTCGAAGTTTCTTATGCCTCCTAAAAAGCCTGTATGTTCATGGAGATCTCCGGGCAGCGCGAGCTGTTTTTTCGCATGCTTCAGCTCCTTCTCAAAAACTGTCATAAAGAGCGCAACAGTTCCTTCCGCGTGTGATTTCTGAGCCTCTTTTTCGGATTCAAAAATCCGCAGATTTACGCACCCGTCATCTTTTTGAAGCCCGGGGAAATATATCCGGCCGGGTTCTTCATTTACCTTTATTATTACACTTTCCGGAATATCGGCAAAATTCCATCCGGTAATGCCGGTTATCTCATGCTTTTTTCTCGCTTTTTCAAGGAAGCCGTTCTCTGCCTTTGCAGAAAAGTCTTTTGTCAAAATCATTTTATCCCTGCCTGAGAAAATCTCTTCCCCTTTTGAACCGGTAATCGAGATGCGCATTTTGAGGTGCTCGGGGAGCGTTTCGTCAGACCATGCGCTTGCAGGAATATCGACTCCGAAGTTTTTATAGATGAATCCTGAAAGAGCTGTTTTAAGAGATGTTTTTCCCTGCGGCATTTTTGCCATGACGGCATCAACAGTCCGTGAAGCGGGAAGCAGCCTCTTCCTGTATTCCTTGGGAAGTCCTTTTATAAGAGCCGTTATTTTTTCCTTCAGCAATCCAGGCACAAGCCAGTCGGTTGTTTCGGGCGGAACTGACCTTGCATATGAAGATGGAATCTTAACCGTTACGCCGTCTTCAGGCTTTCCGGGATCAAAGCTGTACAGACATTGAAAAGGTTTATCGCCGAGCTTGAGATTATCCGGATAAAGTGCGATTTCTTCTTCATCCGGATTATAACGCAGAAAATCCTCTTTTGTCATGCGCAGAAACCGGTCGCCGCCCATCTCCTTGATGTATTTGCCAAGGGTTCTGATATCGTAAATACCGGGAAGTTTTTCCCTGTAAAACCCGGCCGGAACATCGTCGTCCACAAGAATATCCCTTCTTCTTACCCTGTTTTCAATGTCGGTTATCTCTTCCTTTAATTTTCTATTATGCTCCATGAACGGTAAAAGTATTTTAACATCTTCTTTTACAAGAGCATCCCTTATGAATATATCCGACGCTTCCGCAGGGTTTATCTTTCCGAATGCTGCAGGACGCCCCTGAACAATTGTCAGCCCGAAAAGGCTCGCCTGTTCGGTAGCAACTACTTCCCCCCTGTTTTTTTCCCAGTGCGGTTCATGGTAAGAATACCTGCACAGATCTTTTCCTATTTCTTCTATCCAGGAACTTTCTATGTTTGCTGCGGTCCTTGCAAAGAGCTTTGATGTTTCAATCATTTCGGCTGCTACAATCCATGTTCCGGGATTTTTGAACAGTCCCGATCCGGGAAAGATCATAACCGATTTTTCCTTTGTCGCCGAAAAGATATTCTTTTCCTTTTTTACCGCGATATTGGAAAGAAAACCGCTTAAGACCGATTTATGAATTGCCGTATATAAAGAGCTGTATATGCCGGGTTTGTTTTCTCCGCTTTCCGCTGTTTCCGTCTCCGTTTTAAGACTTTTCACACCGTTTTCTTCCAGTATATCCTTAATCTGCAAGTATATGTCACGCCATTCCTTCATTCTCCTGAAAGAAAGATAATTTGCTCTGCAGAATTTTTTGATGCCCGCGGTGATTTTTACACCTTTTAAAGCCTCATTGAATCTGTTCCATATATTAAGAAGGGTTACAAAATCAGATTGGGTATCCGCAAAGAGCCGGTGCGCCCGGTTGGCCTCGTCTATTTTATCGGCGGGCCTCTCTCTCGGGTCCTGACAGCTTAAAGCGGCAGCGATTACCGCCATCTCTTCAAGACATCTTCTTTTCTGCGCTTCGATCAGCATTCGTGAAAGCCTCGGATCGACGGGAAGAGAGGCTATCATTTTGCCGTTTTGAGTCAGAGAATATCCTGATTTATTACTGTCCTCACGCTCTATGGCGCCGAGTTCCAGAAGAATCTCATATCCGTCCCTGATGCTTTTGGGCGGAGGCCCGTCAATGAAAGGGAAAGCCGATATATCTCCTAAATTCAGGGCAATCATTCTCAGTATGACTTCGGCGAGGTTCGATCTCAGGATTTCAGGGAGCGTATAGAGAGGGCGGGATTCATAATCTTCTTTCTGATAAAGGCGTATGCAGACTCCGTTTTCGACTCTTCCGCATCTTCCCTTCCTCTGGTCGGCGCTGCTTCTTGAAATCTTAACGACGGGCAGGGCGGTTGAACGGGATCTCGAAGAGTAGTGGGATATGCGGGCAAGGCCAGTATCTATTACATATTTTATGCCCGGTATTGTGATCGATGTTTCAGCTATGTTTGTTGCGATTATTATCTTTCTTGCGGCAATGCGCGAAAAAACCTTTGACTGCTCCGAAGCCGGAAGCCGCGCAAAAAGCGGTATTATTTCAGCCGCCCTGAATTTTCTTCCCTCAAGGATTTCTGCTGTCTCCCGGATATCCTGCTCTGTAGGCATGAAGATGAGAATGTCTCCGGAACGGCTTTCTTTGATAATTTTATCAGCGGCGTCAGCGGCAAGATCAACGTGCGTCTTTTCATCGCTCTCCTCAAGCGCCGGATCAACCGGCATGTAACGTATATCAACCGGAAACATCCGGCCCGAAACTTCTATCACGGGAGCATTATCAAAAGCCTTTGAA
This sequence comes from Desulfobacterales bacterium, assembly GCA_030689795.1. GTDB lineage: Bacteria > Desulfobacterota > Desulfobacteria > Desulfobacterales > RPRI01 > RPRI01. The sequence continues at coordinate 4,336 of JAUYEO010000128.1, forward strand.
AACTTTTCAGTATCTATCGTGGCTGAAGTTATTATAAGCTTCAAGTCTTTTCTTTTTGCCAGAAGAGTTTTCAGGACGCCTAAGATAAAATCGATGTTCAGGTTTCTTTCATGCGCTTCATCAACTATTATCGTGTCGTATTCATTAAGATATGGGTCGTTATAAGCCTCGGCGAGAAGAATCCCGTCGGTCATTATCTTTATATATGAGTCTTTATGGGTTTTGTCCGTAAACCGGATTTTGTAACCGACGGATTTTCCCGTATCTTCCCCGAGCTCTTCAGCGATGCGGGCGGCAACTGTAATGGCGGCAATTCTTCTCGGCTGGGTGCAGCCTATTTTCCCGTTTATCCCTCTTCCTGCCGCAAGGCAGAACTTCGGTATCTGTGTGGTTTTACCCGAGCCGGTCTCACCCGAAATTATTACAATCTGGTTTTTTGAAATGGACTCTATTATTTCATCTTTTTTGGCCGTTATGGGGAGAGCCGGATCAAAATGAGGTTTTGGAATATTCTTTTTTCTTAATAACAAATTGTGTCGTTTCATATAGTTAGATATTCGGTTTCCGGTTGCCGCAGGCCGGACTTCCGGTTCCTGACTGCTTTCGTATAAACAGCCGTTTCCGGTGAAATAGTTGCAATAAAAAAGGGCCGGTCATGGGCCCATTTATCAAGATTCTTCAATTTATATAAATGCATAATGGATAGGTGTCAAACCCTCACAATAATAGAATTTATGATCGGCAGTGTAAAAAAGAGATATTCCACAAGATCAGCGGGGCGGTTTACCGCGTCCGCTGGAGCGCTTTGCCGGGGCTTCCTTCTTTTTACCTTCTGTCTTATATTCAGCGGTTTGCTCATGTACTGCGGTGTAGCGATCCATCCACGATAGGTCTTTTCCTATCACAAGTTCTTGCATTGTTGCGTGATGGGTGTTTGTCATCGGAATAAGACGCATCTGAAAACCGTGATTTCTTGCCATAGCTTTGACCTCGTCCGCATTATCGTAGGTCATTAGAAAATCGCCTTTGACAGACCCGCAGAGCTTAAATAGCCGCTCATGGTCAAGCTTGAAATGCCGATAAAGTCTTTTGCCTGCTCTCTTTCCTCCGGCCGTATAAGGGGGATCAATAAAGAACACTACATCCTTTCGCTGGGAGTATTCCTGAATGACCTCCAGTCCGTCTTCCCTGCAAAACAAAATTCTGTCAGCAATGAGTCTCAGGTTGGAAAATCTCCTGGAAAGAGTTACAGGGTACCATCGGGATCGAATGCCTTTACCGTTTTCCCCGTACTTCAGAAAGCCCGATCCTTCTGCCAATATTCCTCCGTGAAATGTTCTGTTCTTCAGGATGGTCTGAAATGCTTTCTCTCTCACATCCACGCCTGTTCTTGATATTTCATCTATTACCGATTCCTTTGTCAGCTCAAAGGAGAGAATCTTTTTTGCAATCCATTCCGCGTGTCCATCGACTACAGATTGCCATACGGCTGCTATATCCTCATCAATTTCAGCCATTATGACTCGTGAGACGAATTTCTCAAACAAAGCTGTAAGGCTGATAATGCCTCCCCCGGCAAACGGTTCGATCAATATTTCAGGTTTAGGATATTGGTTTTTTATCCAGTCTCTGAATGTAGGCACGAACCATGTTTTCCCTCCCGGGTAACGAAAGGGACTTCTTTGAGGAACAGAAGCGACATTAACCGGTTTGGGGGATACCACACCCTCACATAAGTCCGGGAACAGTGATTTTTGTCCGGGAGCTTTCATTTTAAAATGGCTTTTCAATTAGTTTATTATTTGGTGGCGTTTCGAGCTGCTCATCAAGCTTCTCTTGAAGCAGATTTATAAAGTTGTCCATGTTTCCCGGCGAAGAAGTCGTGATAGACAAAAGGGCTGGTTCAAATTCCGTAAAAACCTCGTCTATTTTTGTTAGTGTGAACCTTTCCTGTCCACCTTCTTTGACCAACTGGAGATCATATATGAGCCAGGCAATATCGGCTTTTGACTTTCTGACTGTTTTTAATGGCGGGAGAGTTTCAAAGAAGCTCTTGTTCAGTGCGACGGCTGTTTTTTTGCGCCAGGAATGAAGAATACCACCCTTGAAAAGAAGCTGTGGAGCTAAACGTTTCCTGGAAGAAGACAGGTAGTCCGGCCGTGGATAATTTGTCTGTGTTGACCAGTCCATTTGTGCCTGAGCCTTTGGGTTCTTCATGTAGTGCTCAAAGGGGTCGCGAACATTTCCGGAGATATAAACTGCTTGTATTTCGAGAGCGCCGAAGTCGAAGATCTTCCCGGTATCGTCGTATGCGACAAGTACAACGTCAATATTGCCGGCTGATTTTCCGTGAACGTCGTTGAGGCGGACTTCAGTGAGTGAGCTCCATGCGGTGCTATCGGCAAAGAAAAAAGATGCCGCATCATCGGTAATGAGCCAATCCTCCCTGAACCGGATCGGGCAGGTTATCGTCGGTATGCCATCGTGGAACACACTGCATACACCGAGGGGATTCCTTGCTTTGTCTTTGTTGCAATTTGGGACCTTATTATTGAATGGACAGAGGCGACGAGAGCGGTATCGGACAGCTTTGGATGACTGATCACTAACGAGATGCCCAAAGACCTCGGCGAGTGGTTGCGTATTTTTCGTCATTTGTACTTGGCCCTTTCTGCTCATCTTCAGCCCAAACATAATTATATTACATTTTAATATTACGGAAATTTGAAATAAAATCTCATAAAATCATAATGTTTGTCAATATTTATATAAATGTTGAGAATACCGGGCAATGAAACAGATATATAAAACCACGAAGATAAAGACCTTTGCATAACGTCTTGTTAAGACCCATACACCGGCATGGTGAATGCGGGTTATTCAAAGTTCTTAATATAAAAAACAATCCTTTTTATTTAATAATTCCTTGACACCTCTCTAT
>JAUYEO010000129.1 GCA_030689795.1 Desulfobacterales bacterium
TCTTTCACAACTAATCATCCCAATTGTTATGTTTATAATATAACAACTGTATCAATTGTCAAGAACAAAATGATTTCCGATGAATTCTGTTTCTGAGAATTAACGGGATCATGCACTCAATGTTGGGGAAACTTAAATTAAATATTTCTGGCCCACCTATATAAAACAGAGCATTCAGATTCGGTCTCAAGAATCATAAATATACATTTTTTTGCTCCTTTTGTATCCTCGAATCCAAACAATAGTATTTGAGCCTTAATGAAGTGAGCCTCATTGAAATCCGGAGCTTGATTCAGAACATCATCAATTATTAAAAGCGCCTCCTCATAATTTCCATTCATTTTCTGGACTCTTGCGCGGCTGAAATCATCTGAAAATCGTTCCTGGACGCTTCAATTCGATTTCGGACCTAAAAATAGCCTGCCTGACAGCTCACCGCATTTATCTGAGATTATCATCGTCAAACCTGAAATGGGGATCGTAACTGCAAAGGCTATTGCAATACCATTTATGCAATACATGACAAATCCAAGGATTACGAGATAGCTGACTGATATCAGATATGCCCTGATGAAGCCTGCCTTATTCATGATAGCCTCGTAATTTCCCCGCTCGGTTATATAACCCGTGATGAGCCTTGCAGGTGTGACATCGAATGCAAAGTTTGCGGTCGGGCATGGAGGTCACAAATTGTGACCTCCATGTCTTGATGTCGCTAATGGAAACCTTGGGATTATCGGGAAAAACATTATAAATAATTAATATTTTATACCCTTTCAGGAAAAAGCTTCCGGATGCCTGCGGCGTCGCAGATTCCCCGCTCGGTTATATAACCCGTGACAAGTCTTGCAGGGGTGACATCGAATGCAAAGTTTGCGGCAGGGCTGTCGGCGGGAGGAATGAGAACGCTTCGGATGACATCTTTCTCCAGTCCCTGCACGTATCTCACTTCGTCCGGATCGCGTGTCTCGATCGGTATTTCTTTTACTCCGTCCGATAGATTCCAGTCGAAAGTGCTGGACGGAAGGGCCACGTAGAATGGAATGTCATTGTCTTTTGCGGATAGAGCCTTGAGATAAGTTCCTATTTTGTTTGCGACATCCCCTGTTGAAGTCGTCCTGTCGGAGCCGACTATCACCAGATCGACCATGCCGTGCTGCATCAGGTGTCCTCCGGCGTTATCGGTTATTACCGTGTGTTTCACGCCATGCTGACCCAGTTCCCATGCCGTCAGCCTTGCGCCCTGGTTAAGCGGCCTTGTCTCGTCAACCCAGACGTGAATGTCCAGACCTTTTTCGTGAGCCGCGTAAATCGGTGCGGTTGCGGTTCCGTATTCTATGCATGCAAGCCATCCGGCGTTGCAGTGGGTCAGGATGTTCACCGTTTTGCCCGCTTTGCGCCTGCTTATCTCTTCGATTATTTCAAGGCCATAAGTCCCGATATTTCTGCAGTTATCGACCTCTTCTTCCGCTATTTTACCTGCTTCATTCCGGGCTGTTTCAATTTTATTTTGAATGCCTGCCGCGGAAAGGACTTTTTTAAGAACCCTTTCCGCCGCCCATGCAAGATTTACGGCCGTCGGTCTCGCGGCTTTAAGCCTCCCGCATTCGCCGACTATGAAATCACCTCCGGACGGGTTTTTTGCAAGGCCAAGCGCGGCAAGATAAATGCCGTATGCGGCGGTTACGCCTATAAGGGGAGCGCCTCTCACGCACATCTCTTTGATGGCATATATAACGTCATCAACACTCTTTAAGTCAATTACGCTGAACCGATGCGGGAGAAATCTCTGGTCTATGATTTTGACCGAATCCGGGTCGTCCTGCCATATGGGACGGAGAGGCTTATTGTTTTTCATATTCTAGCGAGGGCGAAATCCGTCTGAACTTCTCCAAGAATTACATGCCTCTTGAATACCTGCCGCATCCTGTTTGAATCCATTTTCTGGTACATCACCGGTTTTTCCCCTTCCGTTTCCACAGTCACATTGGGCTCGCTGCTGCACATGCCCATACATCCAGAAGTGACCACCCTTATATCCTGGCGGTCTGCCTGAGCCATCTCTTCCATAAGCGTATTCATAACTTCACGGGCTCCTGCAGCTATTCCGCACGTTCCCATGTGAACAGTAATTTTTATGGTGGTGGCGCCGTGTCTTAATGATGTATCTTTCGAGGTCTTTTCTCTGATTCTTTTGAGGTCTTCAATGGAGATTTTTGTCATTTTTTACTCTCCTTCAATATATTATTCATTGCCTGCGAGTTTTTTCAATTCCTCTTCCATCTGTTTTTTAAGGTGAAACAACAGAGCGGGATCGGTCAGGGATTCTTTAAGTTCCCCCTTTAATTCCCTTGTGTCGATAGTAAATCTGTTTCCATCAATAACATGATCGTAAACAAAGTCAATATCAGGATTTCCGGCTATTAATATTGTTATTGTTCCGGCAATATCTCCAATGGGAGCACGGTCTATATGATCGTATCTGAAAGTGGCGGTGACGACAGTTCCCTTTCCGGGCTCAGATTCAATCGAAAAATCTCCGCCACACCTTTTTGCAGCCTCCTTCCAAAGCGACAGGCCCAAGCCAATCCGTCTCGTTGTTCTTGTTGTTATAAACGGGTCGGTGACGGTGCGAACCATTTCGGGAGACATTCCCTTTCCATAATCCTTTATTACAACTTTTAACAGATTTTCAATCCGATTCTCATCAATAAGAATTTGAATGAGGTCTGAACCCGCGGTTATCCCGTTTTCGGCTATATCCAATATATGTAATGCTATTTCCCGCAAATCATACCTCTACATGTCTGTCATATTTTCCGGTTAAAGCCAGGCGTATCTCTTCTATTGTGGGTTCAGCCATGAAAAATTTTGTGACGGCTTTGCCGATGTCGTCCGGGAAATGGGCATCCGAAGATACGATAAACGGAAACCTTTTTATATCCGGTATCTGTTTCATCGCTTCGGAAGGCTCCATCCGCCACGAGATCTCGACTCCGTCGAGGCGAAGATCAGAGGGTATGAATCCGAGCTGACTTATGATTCCGAATACGGGCCTGTCAACATGCGAAGCAATACAGAGACCGTTCAGCGAATGTATTTTATCAACTATTTCCTCGAGTTTAAGGTTCGTTGCCCCTATAAGGAGTCTTTGATTTTCTCCGGCTACCTCATCATTTTCGTCTGCAATAATCTGATATCCGAACATGTCGGGGCTGTTTTTTCCCGGCAGGCAGGCGTATATGTACTCCTGCATTAAAATGGCTTCTTTAGTATCGTTAAAAAGAGACAGGATATGCACCTCTTCTTTTGAGCATATCTCCATCCCCGGGACAACACGAAGGCCTGTTCCTTTTCCTGCTTTTATAACGGCTTCAACATTTTCTGCAGAGTTATGGTCGCATATTCCTATAATGTCGAGTTTCTTTTCAAGACTTTTTTCAATAATCTTCTTCGGGCTCATTCCCCAGTCGCCGCACGGAGAGAGGCAGGTATGGATATGCATGTCGGCTTTGAATAGTTTCAAATTGGCACCATGGACGGCTTCGTAAAAAGTCATTCTGTCCGCCTGAAGCGGAAACTTTTTACTTTGCCGTCTGAATTTCGAATTTTTACGAGTCCATCTTATGTAATTCCGGCGGAGTAAATGCTACCTGCCAGAGTATATGCCGAACCGGGCCAGAGAAGCAGGGGTATGCCTTCTTTTCCGGCCTTGTCAATTGTTTCGATATCGGGCGTGTGTCCACCTGTGATTACTATGCATGCCATTTCGCGAAGAACCGCAACCGCAATTATGTTCTGATGGCTTTGTATTGTCAGCCATACGCAGCCTTCCGGGGCATTTGCCATTACATCACTCAGGAGATCGCCGCAGAATCCTGATTTTACCGAACGCCCCAGGCCTTTTTCTCCTGCAGCAGCCTGCAGCCCGAATTTCTCAACCAGATCCTTTACCGTCACTTTACACCACCCCTTCCAGGACATCCGACCCGTCCTGATAAAAAATTCATCATTTATTTTCAAGAATTTTATCAATCTCGCGTTTACGCAGCAGGATACAGTCGTTTAATACGGCCTTGCCCATTACAACATCTTCCGCAAATGTCCTGCAATCGGGAGCTCCGCAGGCAGCGCAGTCTTTTCCCTGTATCTGTTCCAATATTTTTTCAATCTCATTCAGGTGTTCTATCGATATGTGCTCCTTGTAAACTCCGAATATGCGCTGAAGCTCATCTTGTGTCGTATCGGAGAGTCCCCATCCGTTTTCATACAGAAGAAGGACTTTATCGCGGGGTATAAGCCGCTCAAGGCCGAACTTTCTTAACATCTTAAGGACCGTGTTTTTTGCAATGTATTTATCAACGGCATTAAGAGCCCCTCCGACGCATCCTTCAGGGCAGGTCCTGAATTCTATATATTCTATATCCTTAAAAAGGCCCAGCTCAATTTTTTCAAGATAGGTTATTGTTTCTCTCAAACCTGATACGGCAAGGGTTTTATCCGAATTTATGCCCGCAATTTCTCCCCCTGAAAGCCCCCAAAGCAGGCAGTTGCCGCTGATTTTCTGAGGTTCCGATTCTTCTCTTAAGGCTTCAATGCCGGTTTTTTTCATCTGATTCAGCCGGCCGATTATCTGGGCATATACGTCCTTTATGCCCATGGTCCTGTCCACAAGAGAATTTTCCTGTGCGAAAGAAGACCTGCTGGGCACCGTCTTGGCAGGGCAGGGGGTGAGATGATAAAGAATTACGGCATCTTTTTTTATCCTGTATTCCCGGCTGATATTCGCTCTTGCCTCCTTTGCCAGAAGAGATATCGGCCTCATTATAGGCATGAGGTGAGGCAGTAGATTCGGAAACTGATAGGCAATAAGCCTGATAACAACCGGGCAGACCGGCGATATGAGCGGCCATGGTGATTGGCCGGTAGTCCTGTTTTCGGCAATGTATTCTTCTGCAGCGTAAAGAAACATCTCGATGTAATAGGAAAGATCCATCACATGGTGAAAGCCGATTTTTTTAACTGCAAGCAGAATATCGTTCGGCATTACACCTTTAAACTGGGAGTAAAGCACCGGAGAGACAAGGGTGATGGAAACTTTGTCTTTTTGTAAAGCCTCAAGTTCATATGTGGTTGTGCTTATGGCGCCGGTAGGGCAAACCCTCAAGCATTCCCCGCACCTGATGCAATTGTCCGTAAGGCATGTGGGGTTATCATTGTATAAACGGATTGCTTTGGTCGGGCATGCTTTAATGCAATTGGCGCACCCTGTGCAGATATCAGCGTCGAAGATAACGTAATGTGAAGAGTATATTGTATCGGCGGAAGCATGCATAACCCAAATCCGGCTTAGTCGGTTGAGACATAAAATTCCATATGCAAATGGGTTCCTTTCCCTTTTTCAGATTCGACCGATAACATGTCGGAATTTACTTTCATATTGGGAAGTCCCATTCCGGCCCCAAAACCCATTTCCCTGTGCTCTTCGGTTGCGGTAGAATATCCCTTCTGCATGGCAAGTTCAATGTTTTCTATGCCGTCTCCGTTGTCCGCAATGTCGAGTATTATCCTTCCGGTATCAATTTCAACCGTCAAAATTCCGTCTCCGCCATGCATGACGGCATTCATCTCGCCTTCGTATCCGCAGATTGCAATGCGGCGAATCAGTTTGTGATCCATATTTAAGGATTTGAGAATATTCTGAACGTTTATTGAAGCTTCTCCTGCTCTGACAAAGTCCCTTTTTTTAATACTAAAGCTTTTTATAAAGGCCGTCATCAGAGATTCTCCCTTATGCAGGACAGCAGATCAACGTTACCGAATTGCGTACGTCCGGTAATGGAAAGGACGTTTAATATCCGCTGAAAAAACATCTCATGCGGAATGAAATACCTATCTCATTCCGCTGAGTCCGGTTATTCCGTTCGCATGCAGCCTGCCGCATGATATAAACATTGAAAAAGGAGTTGTAAGCAAAGGGATGCCTTCGGTCCGGGCAAGATCGATTACAGCCTGAGGAGGGGTTTTATCCCTGACAAAAACAATCGCTCCCACTCCGGCTACAGCGGCAGTTCTTACTGCCTGAACAGTAGTGAGTCCTGTAAGAAGGACGCATCCTTCGGAGAGTCCGGCCAGAATGTCGCTCATGAGATCACTGGCTCCGCATTTGTCGAATTCCCTGTTGAGATGTTCGTTTCCGACCAGAATCGAAGCTTCAAGAATATCTTTAAGTTCAGAAAGTGTCATCGGTTCATAGAAGTCCCGGCCAAAAGGTTTAGGAAGATAAATACCATTCCGGAAGTTGTCTCAATAGTGGACTGAAAATATAATAAAGAGGCGGATGTGTCAATAAAAGTTATCAATCATCTCCTGAAGGGTTGATGATCCTATAAGATGCGCTCACTGTTTCGGTTCAAAGGTCTCTCTTTATTCCGGCTCCCAGCAGATTTACTTTGTCCATGATATCATCGATATCCAGAGAAAGTATTTTTTTGTCCCTTACGGTTATTTTTCCTGAAACCAGAACATCTCTTACATCCGAGCCGGTTGCGGAGTATACTATGTGTGAGACAGGGTTATACATGGGAATTAAATGGGGAGAGTCCGTATCGATTATTATGATATCGGCCTGTTTTCCTTTTTCAATGCTTCCTGTTTCACCTTCGAGTCCGATTGCCTTTGCTCCTTTGATGGTTGCCATTTGAAGTACGGTTTTGGCATCCATGACGGTAGGATCAAGGAGATTGACCTTGTGTATCTTTGCCGCAACATCCATCTCTTTAAAGAGATCCGGGTCATTATTGCTCGCGCAGCCGTCTGTGCCGAGCCCCACTGTGATTTCGTTTTTCAGGAATTCAGGAACGGGCGCGATGCCGGATGCAAGCTTCATGTTGCTCTGTGGGTTGTGGGATATTTTCGAGCCGTGTCCCGATATGATCCGGATATCTTCTTCATCGACCCATACGGAGTGAACAAGAAGAGTCCTTTCATCAAGAAGGCCTGTCCTTTCAAGATATTTTACCGGTGAAACGCCATGCTTTGACATTATCATGTCAAATTCATTCTTTGTTTCCGATGTATGAATCTGGAAAAGAAGATTGTTTGCGCAGGCGATCTGCTTTGCTTTTTCAAGAGTCTCTTCCGAACAGGTGTAGGGTGAATGGCAGAAAACCGAAGGCCTGATCAAAGACGACGCATTCTGCCATTTTTCGGCGAACCGTGAGGCGGTTTTGATGTTATCGGCAGGGTCCGGTATGCCCGGCGCCGGAAAATCTATGACTCCCTGCCCGAACACACCGCGAATACCCGATTCAAGAGCGGCCTGTGCAACCGCGTCTTCATGGAAATAGCCGTCACAGCAGGTTGTTGTTCCCGAAAGGAGCATTTCAGCGCAGCCGAGAAGCGAGCCAAGCTTAACATTGTCAGGATTCATGTATTTTGCTTCAAGAGGAAAAATATACCTGTTGAGCCAGTCAAAGAGAGGAAGGTCGTCTGCAATTCCCCTCAGCAGAGTCATGGGAAGATGTGTGTGTGTATTTACAAGCCCCGGCATTATTATCCCGCCTTTTGCGTCGATTATATCCTTTGCCCCGGAAGGAATATAGTTTGCGGGTCTTGATGAGACGATTTCAATTTTCCCGTCTTTGATGCAGATCAATCCGTCATTTATTACGTCAAAATCCCTGTTGACCGTTACGATTATTCCATTATGAATTATTGTATCATATTTCATGGTTTATGTGCTTCTGTGTTCTTTATACTGATATCTTTTGCGATCCTCATGACTTTCCCGGCGATTTTTGAAATATCGAGAGAGAGTATTTTTCTCTCTTCCATGATCAACCTTCCGTTTATGACCGATGTCAGAACATCACTTCCTCTCGCTGCATATACAAGATGCGATACTGGGTTGTACATGGGCGTCAGATGGGGCTTGCGCGTATCCAGAATAATGATATCGGCTTTTTTTCCGGGCTCGAGTGATCCGGTAATACCGGAAAGGCCAAGCGCCCTTGCGCCGTCAATGGTTGCCATCCTTAAAACCGATTTTGCGTTCATGGCCGCCGGATCGCGCATATGCACCTTGCCCAGTTTTGCCGCCATGCTCATTTCATGAAAAATATCAAGGTTGTTGTTGCTTGCGCAGCCGTCCGTTCCTATCCCGACGCACACCCCCATTTTTAAAAGTTCAGTCACCGGAGCAATGCCTGATGCGAGTTTCATGTTGCTTTCAGGATTATGCGCAACCTTGACATCATGTTTTTTCAGAAGCGCAATGTCATCTTCCGTTAAATGAACGCAGTGGCACGCAAGAAGGTTGGGCGATAAGACGCCCAAACTTGCGAGAAACCCGACCGGCGTAAGCCCGTACTTTTCATTAATCTCCGAGACCTCGCTTTTTGTTTCAGAAACATGTATGACAAGCAGCAGGTCATTTTTTTGAGCCAGCAAAGATGCTTTTTCAAGCAGGCCGGGTGCGCACAGGTACGTTGAGTGGGGCTCAACCGCGATATTTATAAGCGGGGCATTCCTGTATTTTTCAACGAGCATTTCCGTGTAGGCAAAACCCTTTTCGAGAGAACCGTAATTGGGTGAGGGAAAATCAAAAAGCACTTCCCCGACAACAGCGCGCATCCCGGCATCCTTTGCTGCCTGCGCGACATGCTCTTCAAAAAGATACATATCACAGAAACAGGTCATGCCCGAGAGGATCATTTCCGCGCAGGCAAGAAGGGCTCCGTCATATACTTTTTCAGGGGTCAGGTCCGCTTCAGCCGGAAAAATGTGATCATTGAGCCATGCCATCAAGGGGAGATCATCTGCAAGACCACGGAATATTGTCATGGAAGCGTGGGTGTGCGCGTTTATAAGGCCGGGCATAATTATTCCGCCCCTTGCATCGATTATCTTTGAGGCTTTGCAGGTTGAAAGTTCGCCCGCTTTTCCGACCGCGACAATATTTTCTCCTTTTACCGCCACAGTGCCGTTTTCGATTACGGAATCTTCACCGTCCATCGTGATAACTGTTCCGTTTGTTATCATAAGATCCGCAGAAAAATTATTCATCGATTTTTATCCCTTCATAAAAAGTCATGAAATAACTTTTTACTTGGCGGGAAAGGGCTTCCCCTCTCCCGCCGCTTGAAGTAAATTCAAGCGGTTCCACCCTCACCCCTGGCCGGGGCTTACTCGCCCTCGGCCTGTTGATGGACTTATACAAGTCCATCAATTTTATTTATGACCTTTCTCATGATTGATTCTATTTTCGGGGT
>JAUYEO010000132.1 GCA_030689795.1 Desulfobacterales bacterium
TGCAGAAACTTGTGTACCGCCGGAGGAGTGATTCCGAGCATCCGGGCTGCCTGGCTTTGGTTTCCTTTTGCAGCTTCAAGAGCCCGGAGGATCATCTGCTTCCGGGCACTCCCTAGAAATTCATCCAAAGAGAAACCTTCATGTGGATCAGGAAGCGCATCAAGAGGGTCTGCGTAAGTAACCGGTTCCGTGATCAGGAGATCATCAGCATTCAAAACATCATTATGACAAAGCCGAACAGATCTCTCGATGACATTTTCCAGATCGCGAACATTTCCCGCCCAGTTGTGAGCTTGCAGCCTCGATAAAGCTTTTGCCGACAGTCTTTTAGGTTGTCGCAACGAGCCATTTAACCTGTCGAGAATATGAAGCGCCAGCTTGGGGATGTCGGAGCGCCTCTCACGTAGCGGGGGAAGTTTAATTTCACCAACATTTAGCCTGTAATAAAGGTCTTCGCGAAACTTCCCTTGTCTCACCAGCTTACGCAAATCCCGATTCGTTGCGCCCACAATCCGCACATCAACTTTATGAGCCTTGGCTTGCCCGATCGACTCCACCAATCCGTCCTGGAGAACTCGCAGCAGTTTGGCCTGTGCTGGCAGGGGGAGATCTCCAAGTTCATCCAGAAAAAGAGTTCCCTTGTCCGCTGCGTCAAACTTGCCGACCTGGTCATTGATCGCACCGGTAAAGGCTCCTTTTTTATGACCGAATAACAGGCTTTCAACAAGGTCTTCCGGAATTGCCGCGCAGTTTACAGGAACAAAAATATCCTGCGGTCTACCGCTAAGCCTATGAATGTACCGGGCGAATAACTCCTTGCCTGTGCCGGTCTCGCCCAAAATGAGAATCGGGGCCTGTGATGGGGCCAGCATAGCACCCATCTCTAGTGAACGCTGCATCGCTGGGTGATCCCCAACTATGCCGAGCTGTCTTCTGATGGAATCAACATCGATTTGGCTTTTCTCAACAGGAATCGGTCCATTCTGAAACCTGACGGTAGGAAACTCCCGTGAGGACAAATCAACCTCTGTAACGAGCGGGTGTTCCTTTGTCACAAATTGCGGAGGCCGCACATGAAGAATGCGTGCCGGAATTTCACCGGAGGCCGTAAGGAGAACCCAGCAGGCATGCATATGAGGTGTTCCCGAGGCGACGGCTACGAAAAATCGTGCTGAAGTTAAATCTTCAATGATGCGGTGAAGGTGCGTTCTGAGTCCCTTGAATATTTCTTGGTAATTGGTCGGATCGGAAAGGTTAATGTCAAGAACGTGAACCTCGCTGCCATGATGGAGTTTTGAAATGGCACCCTTCGTTTCCTCAGTGACTCTTTTGGTGCTGGGTGTATCGAAAAGAAACATATGATCAAACGAGCGTGTGCTCAGCAGGGAAAGAATGGGGCCAGGCTGTTCCTCCTGGTCGACCAGTCCCTTGAAATAGGGGTCATGAAACCCTGTGAATGTCAGTAGAACATCCATCACTTCTTCCCCGTGTCTGAGTTCTTAGAATCGGAGTCCTCTGCTCTCCCCGAATTAACCCAATTATAAATATCTTTCTTGCGAAACTTCCAAATGTGACTATTTACGGTACTCTCTTCCGGTAAAACAGGACTGACCAGATTACAGATATATCATCCGATGAACCATTGTCAAGCGGTATATCCTGTTATTTTACGGATTTAAATTAATATGGCGATCAGGACGTCCTATCGAACAACAGATTCCAAAGGGTGTGAGCCTGCAACAATAATGCACGTTGCAATGTATCTCGTCCTTGTAACCCTGAACTAGCGCTGGAATTCGGTTGCTGAAGCCTTAATTCGGGCCGATACGTCTCAATCGCCAGGGAGATATAATGCATTATTCCAATTGTATGAAAATCAATATAATCAAAGCCATAACCTCGAATACATTGGATATTTACACAATTAACAAGTTCCGGACAGAAATAAAAATCACTGTTGACAAAAGGTTTATAACTTGACATATGAACAGATGTTCATATATTGGGAGGTAGAAATGGATGTCTGTCAGGAAAAGATAATACATGCTGAACAGGTCAGGATCGCTTCGGATCTGTTGCCGAAACCGCATATACTTGGTGCGCTTGCGGATATTTTCAAGACACTTGGGGATCAGACCAGATTGAAAATAGTTTTTGCTCTTTCAGCCTGCGAGCTTTGTGTTTGTGATATTGCCGCCGTCTGTAATTTATCCGAATCGGCGGCTTCACACCAGTTGAAAATACTTCGCATGTTAAAAATAGTTAAATTTCGAAAAGAAGGGAAAATAGTTTATTACAGACTTGCTGATGAACATGTCAGTTCCATTATAAAACAGAGCATTGACCATGTATCGGAATACAAGTATGTTACCATGTTCTAACAGCTTCGTAAAAAGTCATTCTGCTGTGTTGCGCTTCATCTTTCGTCATTGCAGCGTACTTATATGTACGCTTCATTCCTCAAGATTCGCGTGCCTTGCATAATGAGCTTTTTACTTTGCTGTCGGATTTTTGATTTGTTTCAACTTCATCGTACTTAAAAGGATTATTATGACTGCAATAATTAACATACTCGGATCTTCATGGGATATGTTTCTTGATTCTTCAATATATATGCTTTTCGGCTTATTATGTGCCGGGTTTATTCATGCATATTCCAAAACCGAGATGATCGGGCGCTATCTTGGAAAAGGCAGGGTTCGCCCGGTGTTATTATCTGCTCTTATTGGAATTCCAATACCTCTTTGCTCCTGTGGCGTTGTCCCTGCGGCAGCCGGTTTAAAAAAACAAGGCGCCAATAACGGCGCAACTTTGGCTTTTTTAATTTCAACACCTGAAACAGGAGTCGATTCAATACCTTTGACTTATGCGCTGATGGATCCTCTGATGGCAATCATGCGTCCTGTGGCTGCATTCATCTCGGCGGTTACGGCAGGATTGATCGAAAATTTCGTTGGAAAACCGGAAGTATCAAATGAGTTGCCGTTAAGCTCAACGCAAGGCCTCTACTGCGGCAAAACATCATCTTTTTCAGGAGAAAAGCCGGGATTCATAAAATCATCAAAAATTTACGGCGGCTTGAAATATGCCTTTATAGATCTTCTCGGTGATATCGGGAAATGGTTTGTAATCGGGTTATTGATTTCAGGCCTGATATCATATTTAATGCCTGAAAATATGATCGACACCTATTTGGGAAATGACTTTCTTGCCATGTTTGTCATGTTGATTACAGGCATTCCGATGTATATCTGCGCCACCTCCTCAACCCCGATAGCAGCCGCGCTTGTTTTAAAGGGTCTTAATCCGGGAGCAGCTCTTGTTTTCCTGCTAGCCGGGCCTGCAACAAACATAGCATCCCTGAGCATGGTGTATAAAATGCTTGGGAAAAAAGCCCTTTTGATATATCTTTTTTCTATTTCGGTGTGCGCCCTTGTATTTGGCTTTTTAACGGACTTCCTGTATAAAGGCCTCAATATTTCGGCAAAAGCATCTATCGGCAAAACAGCAGAATTAATTCCGTTACAGGCAGAAATAATTGCCGCAATAATATTTACCATATTGCTTGTAAATGCCATCATCAGGGAGTACAGAACACCCGATGCATGCACAAAAGAGTTGGTGATCCAGGATTCAAGGGTTCAAGGATTCAAGTGAACGGAAAAGCCGCATATCCACCTATCTTGCTCTTGACCTCTTTCTCCCGACTAATTGGGAGAAGAGCCTTTAACAATAACCCATATAAGATTTAACACCTCGAAAAATATATGGAAATAGTATCGATTGCAACCAGCAGGAAGAAAGGCACTAAAAAAACCCGCACCCGGGAAGCCGAACTTATAGCGGATCATGGAATAAATGGTGATGCTCACGCAGGCAAATGGCACAGACAGGTATGTTTTCTTGCATCGGAAAGCATAGAAAAAGCCCGAAACAGGGGGCTTGATGTCACATTCGGCGATTTTGCAGAAAACATCGCAACAACTGGAATAGACTGGAAAAACATTCCTGTTGGAACAAGGCTCAGGGTTGGAGATAAAGCCATCGTAGAAATTACCCAGATTGGAAAAGAGTGTAAACAAAAATGCGCTATTTTTTATCAGGCAGGAGATTGCATAATGCCAAGGGAGGGTGTTTTTGCCAAAGTTATCGAAGGCGGCATTATACGATGCGGCGATAAAATCCGGTTCGTTCTGCCTGAAACAAATTTAATTCACTGGAAAAATAAAACGGATCTTCAGGTCAACCATTTTCTGATAGGAGAAGAACCCTTATCTATCCGCATACAGGGAAAACCCTATTCTGTTGTTATGCGGACACCTGGTGATGAAATAGCCCATGTTGCGGGTTTTTGTCTGGGAGAAGGAATTGTCGATTCTCCGGATGATTTTAGTTCCATTGGTTTTTGTGACGGAACCGACTCCAATGTTGTTACAGTGACGCTAACTCCTTCCAGAAGAGAAATCGTTTCTGAACTTCTTGAAAGACGGGGTTTTGTCAGCCAGACAAGCTGCGGTTTGTGCGGCAAAGAACTGATAGAAGACCTTTACCAGACCATCAAGCCTCTCTCTGACGATATATCAATAGATATCAATAAAGCCCTTTATTGTCTTGAATCACTCTCAGATCACCAGCCATTTAGAAAAGCAACTCACGCTTCCCATGCCGCGGCAATTTTCTCGTCTGAATGCGAACTATTATCGGTCGCCGAAGATGTAGGCCGCCATAATGCACTTGATAAGGCTGTCGGAAAATTATTTCTCGGCAAAAAACTTTCACAGGCGTCCTTACTTGTTCTTTCTTCGAGGGTAAGCTTCGAACTCGTCCAGAAAGCGGCAAAAGCAAATATTCCTGTCATACTTGCCACATCCCGGCCGACCGAACTGGCCGTCAAACTCGCATCAGAAATCAACATGACAATCGCGTGTCTTGCGAGAGATGCCGGGCTTTTTATTTACTGCGGGGAAAAAAGACTGAAAAGAGACCTATAACTATCATTAACTACTCCGGTGCCCGCAGATTTGTGCTATAAAATATCCTCGTATTCATTGACATTTCCGGCTAATTGTCTTAGAATAGTTTCCATAATTTGTTTCCGGATGAACTCGTAATAAGTCTCAACGTCGTCACTCCCGTGAAAACGGGAGTCCAGAACTAGTTTAAAAACTGGATTCCCGTTTTCACGGGAATGACATAAAAAAGCAAATTCTTACTTTTATTACGAGCCAATGGAATATGGCTGTTTCTGACAACACAGTAAAAGCTTTTAAGGACAGGTGAGAGACATAGAAATAATCAACACAATCAAAGAGATGCAAAGGTATTCCGACCTGGCGCGGCGAGATGGAAAAACTGTTGCTTTTGTACCGACAATGGGCTTTCTGCATGAAGGACACCTTTCCCTCATGAAAAAGGGACGTGAACTGGCCGATATACTTGTGGTAAGCATCTTCGTGAATCCAGCCCAGTTCGGCCCTAATGAAGACTTGGCATCATATCCGAAAAATATCGAAAGAGATTTGGAACTGTTAATACAAGAGGGTGTTGACATAGCCTTTATTCCGGATGGAAAAGAGATATATCCAAAAGGTTTCCAGACATATGCAGAGCTGAAAAATCTGCCCAATCACCTTTGCGGACTTTCAAGGCCTGTTTTTTTCAGGGGAGTTGCGACTGTTGTCGCAAAACTTTTCAATATTGTAAAACCCCACTTTGCTGTTTTCGGCCAGAAGGATTTTCAGCAGCTTCTGATTATAAAACAGATGGTTAAGGATCTGAATTTAGACATCGAAATAATCGGAGCTCCTATAGTAAGAGAGAAGGACGGTCTTGCAATGAGTTCGCGGAACAGTTATCTTAGTCCCGAACAAAGGATTCATGCCTTATTCTTATATAAAGCTCTGAAAAAAGCCGGCGAAATTCTTAAAAACGGGGTAAGGGATTCGTCGAAAATAATTGAAGAGGCGACAGCCCTGATAAAATCCTGTTCGGACACTTCAATAGATTACATAAAAATCTGTGACCCGGAAACACTTGAAGATATTAAAATGATTGAAAAGCCCGCACTGATGGCCATTGCCGTCAAGGTTGGTGCAACAAGACTTATAGATAATATGATATTAAACCCGTAGCGGCTTCAGGGCATATAAAAAATGCTGTGATTATCAAAGCCACTATAGAAAAAGGAGACTATTGATGAGCAATGAACAATTCTTTTTTACATCCGAATCGGTGACCGAAGGACACCCCGACAAAGTTGCGGACGCCATATCCGATTCCATACTTGACGCTATCATGGAAAAAGACAGAAACTGCAGGGTAGCCTGTGAAACTCTTGTTACAACCGGACTTGCATTTATTGCCGGTGAAATAACAACCGAATGCTATGTGGATATGCCCCAGATAGTGCGCGACACGATCCGTGAAATCGGTTACTCTTCATCCCAGATGGGATTCGACTGGAAAACCTGCTCGGTCATAACCAGCATTGACCATCAGTCTCCGGATATAGCACAGGGCGTCAACATAGGCGAAGGACTCTTCAAGGAGCAGGGCGCCGGTGACCAGGGCCTCATGTTCGGATATGCCTCCGACGAGACTCCGGAATTGATGCCGATGCCGATCATGTATGCCCATAAACTTTGCCGGCGCCTCTCAATTGTGAGAAAAAACGGAGCCCTTGATTTCCTGAGGCCTGACGGGAAAACTCAGGTAACGATAGAATATGAAGACGGCACTCCTAAAAGGGTCGATGTAATCGTCATTGCAGCCCAGCACAAACCGGATGTTTCATACGATGACCTCAGAGAAGCCATTATTGAAGAGGTCGTTAAAAAAGTCATTCCTAAAAACATGATAGACGGCGACACAAGATTCTATATAAACGCCACGGGCAAGTTTGTCATCGGAGGCCCTATGGCCGACTGCGGTCTTACAGGCCGGAAAATTATAGTCGATACTTACGGCGGGCAGGGAAGCCACGGCGGCGGATGCTTTTCAGGCAAGGACCCCTCCAAGGTGGACAGGAGCGCATCTTACATGGGAAGGCACATAGCAAAGAACATTGTGGCCGCCGGGATT
>JAUYEO010000142.1 GCA_030689795.1 Desulfobacterales bacterium
TAATGAATCGTGAAGAAAAAAAGATAATGGGGCTTACAACGGCATCCCACAGCCTTGTGCATTTGTTCGAAGGCGTACTGCCGCCTCTGATACCTTTATTAATAGTCGAATTCGGAACTGATTATTTCCATCTTGGGATAATAGTGTCCGTTTTTTCATATGCTTTCGGGATAGGATCGCTTCCTGCCGGTTTTCTGGCCGATAAATTAGGGCCACGCCGCCTTGTTACCCTTTTTCTGTTAGGGTCCGGACTGCTTTCAACCCTTGTCTTTTTTATTCCGTCTATTTTTGCTTACGGAATCATAATGGGGTTTATCGGGCTTTTCTGCAGCATGTACCATCCGGCTTCAAATACTCTAATAAGCCAGTCTGTCCGTGAAAAAGGAAATGCATTCGGAATCCACGGCATAGCCGGGAGCCTTGGTGTTGCTTCTGTTCCCCTGCTCTCCGCATGGCTTGGCTCAAATATGGGATGGAAAGCGCCTCATGTAATTTTCGGCATGATGGGTATAGCGGCGGGTCTTTTCTCTTTTTCGGTTCCGGCAAAATCCGATTTTACAGCCGAAGCTCAGGGTATGGATAAAAAATCCTCAAAAGAAATATCATATCTCACCCTGATTATCTTCTATTCTTCAGCAGCAGCCCTTGGGCTGACATACAAAGGGATAATGACCTTTCTTCCGGCTTACATGGGGGAAAAAATACATTTTGGATTTATTACCTTGAGCAAAGTAACTCTTGGCGGAACGGTGGCAACCATAGCGCTTGTTTCAGGCGCACTGGGTCAGTACATAGGCGGACGCCTCACCGACCGTTTCAGGGCTGAGAGTATATATTCCTGCGCCATTATTACCGGCACTTTTTTTGTGTTTATTATGGCAAAGAGTTCGGGTTTAATTTTGATTGCTTCGGCTGTTTTTTATGCGTTTTTTTATTTTTCAACCCAGCCGATGCAAAATTTTCTGCTCTCTAATTATCTTCCGAAACACCGTCATGGAATAGGTTACGGAATACACTTTTTTGTGACTTTTGGAATAGGGTCGACAGCGGCCGCAGTTTCGGGATATCTTGCGGATAATTACGGCCTTGAATCAGTATTTTATGCAATGGGCGCCTGTTTTATTGTCTCTTCCGTTCTCTCGCTGATTCTCGTGGCAAGGGCCAGGAGGCAAAAGGCGTAAAGCAAGAAAGGATTCCAGGGGTCCAGGATTCAAGGGTCCAAGTGTTTAAAAACTGGAAACCATGAACAGTGAATAGTGAAAAACCCGAAGTCTGAAGTTACTAAAAGTCTTCAGTCTAAAAACCTTCAGCCTATAAAACAACTCCGCCTGCGGCGGACCTGCGGCAAACGGAGACCATGAACTCAACAGAATGCAAAAGATGCGGGACTTGCTGTAAAAAGGGAGGCCCGTCTTTTCATATTGAGGACAGGGCGCTTTTAGAAGACGGATTCATCTCAGCAAAATATCTGTATACGATAAGAGAAGGAGAGCCTGTCCGGGACAACATAAGTGAAAGAATTGTTTATGCGCCTTCGGATATAATAAAAATCAAGGGGCAGAAAAACGGCTGGACTTGTTTTTTTTACGATGAAACTGAAAAAAGATGCGCTGTTTATGAATACCGTCCGCTTGAGTGCAAACTTCTTAAATGCCGGGATACGAGAGATATAGAACGGATTTTCGGCAAGAAACTGCTTACAAGAAAAGATATTATCAGTACAGTCGAAGGGCTGTGGGATCTTGTCATTGAGCATGATCAAAGATGTTCATACAAAAAAATAAGAAAACTGATCGATGAATCCGGAAAGACAAAAAAGGGGGATTTATCCGGAAAAGTCGCCGAGCTTATTGAATACGATAAAATCATACGGGAACTTGTTGTAAAAAAAGGGCAGCTTGATTCCGAACTTCTTGATTTTCTTTTTGGAAGACCTCTGTCCGCGACCATGAACCGGCGTTAAGCATCAGCGCGCAGCGCCGAAAAATTATAAGGAATTCGTAAGAAGAAGCCTGTATCATCAGACGGAGTAACAGCCATGCATAAGATTAAAATTTTATCCGGTTACATTCCCGGTGCAATAGGCCGTGTTACAGAACTTCACGGAACTTATTACAGCCGATACTGGGACTTCGGCCTTTTTTTTGAGGCCAAGGTGGCTGTCGAACTTTCCGAATTCTTATGCCGCTTTGATAAAACCCGCGACGGATTCTGGGTTGCCGAAGATGATGGAAAGATTGCAGGGTCGGTCTCCATTGACGGAATCGAAGGTAAAACAAAAGGCGCCCGCCTTCGCTGGTTTATAGTTGATCCGGAGTTCCATGGGCGCGGGATAGGGAGGATGCTGATGAAAGAAGCTGTTTTATTCTGCAAAACTGCAAACTACAGTATAATATATCTTACAACTTTTGCCGGGCTTGATCCTGCCCGCCACATGTATGAAGCCTTCGGATTCGTTTTGTGCGGAGAGTGGGAAGATGCCCACTGGGGAAGGCCTGTTATGGCGCAGAAATTTGAGCTTGATTTGACAGCTTCGTAAAAAACTAATTCCGCCCCAGGCGGATTACAAAGGAAACAGGAAAATTGCAGCGCCTGTTTTCCGATTATTACAAAAGGATACCGACATGAATACTCTTGGAGCCCTTAAGGCGGTTTTCAAAGCCATGACCGATGGCGTCTTCATTATGAACCAGGATTATGTGATTGAATTCATGAACCAGAGCATGAAAGCCGATTTCGGAGAGTGCGTGGGTCGGAAATGCCATGAAGTTATCCATGGGCAAGGTGACATATGCGCCAATTGCCGCAACGATGAAATTTCTTTTCACGAAGAAGTTTTTATAACTTCGGTAAACAAGATGTATGATATCAGCATGTACTCTTTTTTTGCAGATGATGGCCGCATCTTAAAGTTGAGCATTTTCAGGGATATTACAGCCAACAAAAAACGTGAGCAACAACTCATTGATTCGGAGAGAAATTATCAACAACTATTCCAGCATGTGGGATGTGGCGTCTATATCAGCAGTAAAGAGGGCAAATTTCTTGACGCCAATCCGGCGCTTCTGAAAATGCTTGGTTACACAAGCAAAGAAGAGTTTCTCGCGATTGACATTACCAACGATCTCTATATGCAGCCTGAAGATCGGAATAAATTCCGTCAGATGATCGAAAGCGACGGACAGGTGATAGCTTATGAAGTTAATTTCAAACGCAAAGACGGCACCTCCATTTCGATGCTCTTAACCAGTCATGTTCGCTACGGCGCAAGAGGCCATGTCCTCGGCTACGAGGGGATCATGGTAGATCAGTCTCAAAGAAAACAGATGGAAAAAGAGATCCATGAAAAAAATGTTTTTCTTTACAATATCATACAGAACTCTCCCAACCCAATTATGGCAGCGGACATGAAAGGCAACTTTATTATTTGGAACAGTTCAGCCGCTGAAATTCTTGGATATGATACCTCAGAAGTCATCGGGAAAATGAATATCCGCGCGATTTATCCCGAAGGAATGGCCAAAAAAGTCATGCAACTGTTGCGTGGTTCCAACTACAACCGCCCGGGGCGCCTCAGTCTTTATCCCGTGGTTTATATGCGCAAGGACGGTCAGATGGTAGAAGGTAATCTTTCAGCCGCTATTGTCTATGACGGAAAAGGAAAAGAAATCGCCACAGTGGGCATCTTTGTCGATCTTAAAGAGCGTCTGGAGATGGAACGCCGTCTGAAATTAACTCAGGATCAGCTCCTGCAGTCGGAAAAACTGGCGGCCATGGGGAGACTAACGTCACAGATTGCACATGAGTTAAACAATCCACTCTACGGAATTATGAACACGCTGGAATTATTGAAAACCGAAATTCCGGTAGAAAACCGCCGGAGAAAAATCCTTGAAATGGCTCTTTCCGAAACCATACGATTAAGCGGACTTCTTCGTAATATGCTCATGTTCTCCAAACCGGATCAGGAAATCAAACAGCCGACAGACATCAAAATAATTATGGATGAAATCCTGACCCT